>JAOZGV010000181.1 GCA_026015225.1 Candidatus Bathyarchaeota archaeon | reverse complement strand
AAAATTCTTCTCGATGCAATAAAAAAGATCGCTCCAAAAAATGCTGAAGATCCCTTATCGGATCCGGTTACCTTAGGAAGAGCAATACGATTAGGAATTCTTGATGCCCCTCACTTAAAAGGGAGCAATATTGCAAAGGGTGCGATGAAAACAAAGATAATAGATGGTGCTTGTCATGCAGTTGATCCAAAAACAGAAGAACCCATTTCTGAACAAAAAAGAATTGAGGGGATACTGGATAGTCTATCAGAGTAATTTTGAATATATATTCCAAAATTTTAGCGCGCGCGCAATTAATTTTTCAATTAAAAATGATGCTAAAAATTAATATTTGGGATTACAGATTTATTTTTTATCGAAGACTTCATGTATATCCATGCAAATTATTGTTTCTGTGTCAGTAACACCTGGAATATTTCTAATTTTTACAGCTGTTTGAACTGAACTTGCAAGATCAGGCGCTTCATGAATAACCACAAAGTCATGTCCACCAAATGTTAAATAAACACCTTTTACACCGGGCATTTTTGAAATTTCTGCAACCGAAAGATAAGCTTCTTTTTCTCGGGCTGCTTCAATATCCGCAAAAACTATAAAAATCAATCATTATCACCTATAAACTATCAAGAATTTAAAGAAAGAATGTATATATATTCCTTTTTAAATTGAGGGAAAACATCTTGCATGACGATGACCCGAATCAATATGATGATGAGTTTATAAAGACAACTTATCAACAAATGAAGAAGCTAATCGAACCAAAATCTGTAGCGATCATTGGCGCATCAGATAAGATCGATAAGGTTGGAGGTGCTCTAACTAGAAACGCAATGAATAGTGGATATGAAGGTAAAATATATCTCGTTAATCCTAAGGTATCAAAAATTTTTGGAGAGAAAACTTACCCAACAGTTGATGACATTCCTGAAGAATTTGATCTAGCTGAAATTGTCGTCCCAGCAAAAATTGTACCAGAAATATTGGAACAAGTAGGCAGGAAAAAAGCATCTGGAGCAATTATTATTTCCTCTGGGTTCGCAGAAACAGGAAATAAAATATTGCAGGAAGAAGCAGTTAACGTAGCAAGTAAAAATAAAATTAGACTTATTGGTCCAAATTGTTTTGGAATTATTAATACAGAAGCAAATCTGGATCTTACTTTTACTTTTACTAGTGCTTTAAAAGGTTCAATAGCATTCATCTCACAAAGTGGAGCTATGTGTTGTGGCACTTTGGATTGGGCTTATAATAGAGAGATTGGGTTTTCAAAATTCATAAATTTAGGAAATGAATGTGATGTCGATGTAGCTGATATTCTTGCTTACTTATCGATGGATCCTCAAACAAAAGTCATCGGTATATATATGGAGGGCATAAAAAAGGGGAGAAAATTAATCGAGATTGGAAATCTCGTGACTAAGAATAAACCAATTGTTGTTTTAAAATCAGGCTCTTCAGAGGCTGGAGCTAGAGCTTCACTTTCGCATACCGGATCCATAGCTGGTTCAAACGAAATTGTTGATGTTGGGCTTAAACAGGCGAATATGTTCAGAGTATATGACGTTGAAGATATTTTTGATGCATCTCTAGCACTTGCAAATCAACCTCTTCCGAATGGAAAGAAAGTTGGAATTATAAGTAATGCTGGCGGACTAGCAGTAATGGTATCGGATTGGTGTAGTATATTAGATCTTAAAGTGCCAATTTTTTCCTCAGAAACACAACAAAATATTAAAAAATTTCTCTCCCCGATTGCTTCGTTTACAAATCCAGTTGATATGACCGGTGGCGCAGACTATGAATGTTACAAAAATGTACTTGATGTAATACTGAATGACCCCCTCATTCATTGCGCAATATGCATATTTGTATCTCAAGGTCTTGTTACGGCCGCCAATCCTGCAAGAGCTATTGTTGAGGTTTCTAAAAAGTATGATAAGCCTGTATTGGCTTTTTGGATGGGCGAAAGAAGCATAAAAGAAGGCATTGAAGTTCTTAAAAGGGGCAATGTCCCCGCTTACCCCTCATCTTCGAGAGTCGCAAAATCTGCCTATGCTCTGTTTTATTATGCTAAAATTAGAGGAAATATAAAAACTTCATAAATTGCATTTTATTAGCGCGCGCGATTATAATAAGTATAATAGGTGTGAAATGATTCCATAACTATCGTGATATACGATAATTAGCATCTTTCTATTCGAATAAAAATCAACTGAAGTTGAATGATTTGTGTGGAATAGGCTTTATACTTGATAGAAAATCTTTCGAGTGATAATACTTGCCAATCAATAAAAAACAGATCGAGAATTATTTAAGAGATGGAAAAAAATTGAAAAAAAGTTTACTATTCCAAAACGATATCGATCAAATTTCTAACATGAAAATCGATCCGATTGAGAATAAAAACTCAATCTTGCCTAAGAATGCATCAATTAAAGTAAGGATAGACGAAGCTATTAAGGCTCTCAACCAAGGTATTGATCCAACAAAGATTTGTAAATTATTGGATTGGAGAGAATTCGAACATCTAAGTTTAGAAGCTTTTAAACTGAGCGGCTATGGAGCGGTTAAGGGTTTTATATTTAATTCTAAAAATAGAAAGTTCCAAGTAGATATCATCGCATTTAAATACAAAATAATTCTTTCGGTTGATTGCAAACACTGGATGTTTACGAATTGGTTCTTCAAACTTAATGAGGCTTCAAAAGATCACTCGAAACGAACTGAAGCTCTTGCAAATAATATCGAATTATTTGCTAAGAAATTCTCTATAAAATTATCTAGAAGAAATTTTGTCATCCCGATTATTCTAACTTTAGGTGAACCGAGGACTAATGTTGTCAATAAGGTTCCGATCGTTTCGGTTTTAAAACTTAGGGATTTTTTATATGGATTAGCATATCCTGACGATCTAGGATTTAAATATTATAGGACAATCTTGCCCAATTTAATGGATAAAATAGAAAAATAAATCCCATTTTTTGTAAATATATGCCCTTATTGAGTGGCTGCTATGGCTACCTTCTTTTGTGCTGCAATAGGATATGTTCCGAATTTTATTACAGCAGAATATAGAGCATCGATATTCCAAGGCGGGACATCAGGTTGTATCATGTGACCTGGCGCTACTATATAACCGCCACCAACTGCTCCGGCATTTATTGCATTCTTAACTTCGTTCTCAACTTCTTCGATGGACCCCCGAGGAAGCACACTCTGTGATCCTATCCCTCCGCAGAATGTTAGTTTATCCCCATATTTCTCCTTTAAGATTGCTAGATCCATGTCCGGGCATTCTGGTTGTACTGGATTCAATACATCTATGCCAATTTCAATTAAATCTGGAATGAATGTTTCTATGTTGCCACAGCTATGATAATACAATTTAGCTTTAGTCTTTCTATGTATCAAATCGAAGAATTTTTTATGTCTAGGTTTTATGAATTTTCTATAAATGTCTGGATTTACGAGGGCTGTTGTTTGTGCTCCCAGATCATCGCCAGTACATACCATAGTTATGTAGTCGCCAACCTCATCGAGCATCATTCCGTATAAATTCATAATCTGATCAGTTACCTTATCCAAAATAGCTTCTGCAATCTTTGGTCTCATATACATATCTTCAATTAACTTATTGAATCCCCTTCTCATCCATGAATTTTCAAAAATGCCACTGCCGCCAATATTTACAACACATACTGCGAAACCAGCATCATCCATTCGTTTTGCTTTTTTCTCTGTTCCTTTTGCCGTAAAATCTTTCTCTATATCAGGCCAGTATGGATCATACAAGATCTCATCTATATCTTCAGCATTTTCTAAGGGTGCAGGTGAAGTAAATTCCATGTAGGTCGTTCCTGCTTTTCTATGTGCTCCAAATTCGTCTATAAAAGAATTATCAGGATAAAATTTTTTTGTGACAAAAGGTTTTGTAAACCTGCATGAGACGGGTCTGAAATCAATTCTATAATATCTATAAATAGTTTCGTCTATTGGGGGTAGAAACCATGGGTTGTAAGATGCCCCTGATGGCCAATAATCGATTTCGAATGGGAAAACTGGAAGATTAAGATAATGTTTGAGTCTGAAATAAGCTTGTTTTGTTATAAAAGACATACAGCCACCAAGTTCAGCAGGGACTCTATCTGCTTCTTGATGGTCAAGTATTCTCCATACCCTTTCCCTAGGGGTATATTTCTCTCCAGGATGAATAGTTGCTTTGTCTCCTCTTCTAAAACCAGGCATCATCATATCAATCACTTATTCAATATGGTTTATGTGATTTTTGAATTTATTATTCCATACTAACATCTAATAAAGTATTCTACTCTTAATTTAAAATGACAATTTTTTTATTTAAGTGCCTTGACTAATAAAAAAAATTTGCTATATAAAACACTTTTTTATCTAATTTAATATGAAATAACTCTAAAGAGTTGAATAATGTGATTGAAGAAGGAAGCGAAGCGACCGATTTTACTCTAAAATCTGATGATGGAAATAATGTGACTCTGAGTGACTTTAGAGGAAAAAACATAGTTCTATATTTCTATCCAAGGGACGGAACTCCTGGATGTACTCGTGAGGCAATTGAATTTGGCAACTTAGAAAAGGATTTTGGAGAAGAAAATTTCGTAATTATTGGTGTAAGTAATGATAGTGTACAGTCGCATCAAAAATTCAAGAATAAACATGGTATACCATTTATTTTGTTAAGCGATCCTGAAAGCAAAGTCCTGAATTTATATGGTGTATGGAAAGAAAAAAGTATGTATGGCAAGAAATTTATGGGTACTGAGCGTACTACCTTTATCATTGATGAAAAAGGGATGATTAAAAAAATATACCGTAAAGTAAAACCAAAGGGTCATGCACAGATCTGTTTGATAGACTATAAAAGCGATAAGTGATGAGTTCTCTATAATTAAAAAATTTTTTAACTTAAAACATCTTTACAAATGAAATTACGATTTTATTCTCTTACCGATCTATGTAACATGTACTATCAAGTGTCTATGTGTAATTAACAATTATTTACATAAGGCTAAATATAAAAACACTTTAGCATCTGTTTTTAAGTTGTCAATCAAACAATATTCGTTTGGTTTATGAGCCGTTTCATTCAATGTAGCCCATACTGCAACAGGAAGATCGCATTTCCGTAAAAACGCTGCGACGGAGCCCCCCCCAATTCCTGAAGGTTTTGCTTTTTTACCAGTAATTTTTTTGATCGCCTCTGTTAAATATCTGACTACTGGAGCCTCTATATCGGTTGGGTTGGGGGCATCGGTTCTCTGAACATTTGAGATAGATATTTTCACATTATATTTTGTCTCTATTTTTTTGGCAAGGGATTTAATTTTGAAAATTATTTTATCGATGCTTAGATCTGGTAAAATTCTACAATCTAAATAAAAAATATCTTCGCCAGGGATCGTATTGATGTTAGGGACATTAGCTTCTTTTTTTGTGGGTTCGAAGGTACTGATTGGAGGATTATACAAAGCATCTCTATCTTTGTAGATCTTATACAACGAATCTAAAATTGATACTAAATGGCTCTCTGCTCTAAAACTATTTATTGCTAGATCTGGCCTTGATCCGTGTCCTTGTTTGCCTGATATCTTGAATTTAAGCCATAAAACACTTTTTTCTGCTATTTCGATCATTGTACCATTACTATTTCCAACGTCAGGTACTATTATGAGATCATTTTTCTTGAATAGATCCCTGCGAGAATCTAAAACATATTTTAAACCTCTTTTACTTCCTGTCTCTTCGTCCGAGACTAATAGCAATCCTACCCTTCTATAAGGAAGAATGTTCTCATCTCTTAGAGCTTTGACCATCAGATAAGATGCTATCATATCCTGTTGATTATCCTCTACTCCACGTCCAATTAATTTATTATTGCATAACTTGACCTTGAAGGGATCGCTATTCCAAGAATTTAAATTTCCTGGTGGAACCACATCTAGATGTGTTATGATCCAGAGGGTATTGTTTGATATCTTTCCGTTGAATATTGTAGCTATGTTTGGTCGATAACCGTTTGAAACTCTTTCATCAGGAGCATTAATCTCAATAATTTCATCGGGTTTTAAGATATCGATCATATCGATCATATAATTTGCTTTTTCAATTTCGCCCTTGCCACCATTTTCAGGAGCCAAAGCTTGAGTAGCCGTTAAACATTTCTGCATCTCAACTATTTCATCATTATATGTATCTATTCGTGATGAGATTCTATCAAATAGATTAGATCTCATGCATCAGCACTCTTTCACTAAATATTGTATGGAGGAGTTGTTATGATATTAGACTATTATTAATACGTTAGATTAGTAAACATTTGTAATAACTCTCTCTTATGGTATTAAAAATTGAAAAATCATATAATTGTCGTTAATCTAAGCTTACAATGCCCAGTTTATTTAGAATTTCTAAGGTATATGTAACACTTCTTCTTCTGATATAACTCTGAAAATTCTTTCCATTCAAATTTTGTATCATTTCCTTCCATGAGGGCATCTTATTAACTTTTAAGCGTTTTTCTTTGGACGAAATTAGTTCCTTAAGTATTTTAGAATAAGTTCCTATTCTCTGCATATCGGATTTTATATCTTTGTATAGATTTCTTTTTGCTTCTTGATTTAATTTTTTTTCAATCTGGTCAACTATACTCCAAGTTAATTTAACTTCGTTTTTCGCTTCAATTATGTACTCATTAACGATCTCATCATCTGGATAAAAGCACCCCTCCAATTCCGATAGCAGTAGACTAACAATTTGCCTGACCATATTTCTGATAGGTCGATCACTTTTCGGAAAATGCTGAAAGAATTGTAGATCTGCTTGAGATATTTTCTTAATCCAGCCCTTTTTCCATATCTCAATTAACATTCCTGTCTCTACGCCATAATCTGTTGTAAAATGTAGCGACTCGATCAGATTTCTTGTTCCAGAAAATTCTCCAGATAATGGATAATTCAATTTATCTAAACCACCCAATATTTTTCGGTTTGCCAAAACTCTAAGAAGAGGTTTCATGAATAGTCTGGTTATTCTGCCGCCTACTCTATAAAATCCTTTTTCAGGTGAATCCAAATTTACAGCAAGTCTTGTGTAATACGATTTCACAAACTCAATTCTTCTTTGTTTATTTATAAAATTTTTAATTATTGGATCGATTATGCTAGCTACATGCCATCCCTCAAAGCTTTTAATATCGCTGTCAAAAAAGGCAAGGATATCGCCAAATGAAGCCCCAATTGCGAGCCAAAGGCCCGCGCCCTTGCCCGATGGAAAACCGTCAGAAAAAATATCGTATTTTTTTGTTGCATCATTAATTCGAGGATCAAATTGATGCATTACCTTTACAACAAGATCATATAATCCTAATTTTGCTCTACCTTGTAGTGTTGGAAATTTATTTAATAGGTCGACTTGATCGTGGAATAATGGAATGGACCTATAGGCCGATGAAATCATTTCCATTACAAGCCTTTCTTCTGCACTCCCTCTTTCATTTTTACTCCCGTCTATAATGACTAATTCATCTATCAAACCTTTTGTGAGTAAACCTCCGAAAGCAACTAACTCATTTCTAACAACCTCATACCGATAATCTACTAGTTCTTCCATGGACCTCAAAAAAGTGGGTAAAATTGCTGAAATTGTAATTATTCTTTTTCTGCCTAAATCATCTCTAGTCATTATATGGTTTTTTTTGTCAAGAACTTGATACAGTAGCTTAATTTGATTATTTTTTGACAAGACCATTCAACAGTTGCATCTTATGAGTTATATTCTAGCATGATATCTTCCATCAATCTAGCTATAAGAAATATGCTTTGCTTATTAATTAAAATAATGAAATATAGATTAAAGAAGATAGAAAAAAGATCAATTGCAGAAGATTTTGAGAAATCTGATTAAAAATTAATATTTTCTTTTTGAATGAATGGCACTGAGACTATTTTCCAATTTATTTTCATTCACAATTATGACGACCCTTGATGTAGGATTCTGGACGAATCCATCCAAAATATTAATTTCTTTCTCTTCAAGAGCACTATGAGCTCTTCCTGCTATACCTGGTACTTTTGCCATCTTATTTCCGACTAATGTTATCGCTCCTAAGCCATATTCGAGTGTTGAATCTTTATCAAAAGCTCTTATGTCTTTTTCATTACACCTTACAAATTCACCATCCAATAATAAGAATCTCGCGATTGAATTTCCATTTTTGATATAAGGGCTTAGTTCTAAAAAATCATGATATCTTTTGGTGAACTTGAGGTAATCTTCTAATGAGTCTCTCTTCCTCTTCTCCATCTCTAAGATAACGCAATCTTTTTTTCCAGTTACGATCTTTATTGGATTTCCCGCCTTATCCAACTCTTCTTTCTTGATTACTGTATGTCTTTTAGGATTATTGGTATCTGTAATGTATAATGGTATATCGAGTCCGGAATCTAAAATGTCTCGGATTGCAGATGGATTTACTATTCTCATCCCAAATTGCCCGGCTAGCATTGCTTCGTCATAAGACAGATGATGAATCTTATCTAGTTCTTTTCTACTTATTCCCTTAATTTTCGGATCTGCACTCCTGACCATGTCATCCTTTTCGAAATAAACAACTGCATCGAAACATTCTTTCAGTAATATGCCAAGATCCGTTGCAGTCCTATCAGTTCCACCTCTTTCATAAGTAGTTTCAATTCCATCAGCTGTTATGCCAATGAAACCGCCCATGAAAATAACTTTTTTCTGTTCAAGAGGTTCTAATAGGAATCTTAGCCTTCTGCTGGATTCTTTTCTTAAAAAGCTTGCACTTCCAAAATTATTATCTGTTATAATTGGCCAATTGTCGATTGGAATATTGCAGGAATCTATACCTTGGCTACAAAAAACATGACTTAGAGCTGAAGATGCAAGAATTTCACCACTATATCCAAGTATCCTTGCTCGAAATCTATCAATGAAATTGAATGGCTCAACTAATTTCAGAGTGTTTGTGACAATAGCCTTGCATTTCTTTAATTCGGCTAAAAAATCATCCTTATGTGAGCCTTTCATATATTTCTCTGAGATTTTAATATAAGGTGAAAATAAACAAGAAGGATCTAATTTCGGGATCTTAGGATCTGCATGGCTTATTCCCACTCTAATAGCAAGATCAGTGATCCCTTCTGGTGCGGATAGTATTACAATGGGTCCATAATTATCAATCTTACCAATCTCATTAACTCTTTTTATTATATTTTTAATATTTTTACCATTTGGACCGATGCCTTTTCCTCCAAATTTAATTACGCTAATCTTATATCCTGTATATTGTCGAGCATCACGATTATTCAAAAAAAATCACAACTTACTTTACATACTTACAGGATTAAGTTTTTTTAATTATTATTTGAAGCTATGGCACGAGTTATATCGGATTTTGTAATTATGCCGACGAGTTTGCTTGAACCATCTACTACAGGTAGACCGCTTATACTGTGTCTAACCATTAATTTTGCAGCCTCGGAAAGATCGGAATTTTGTTTTACCGATATTGGATGCGCAGTCATTAAGTCCCTTGATGTTAAAAGATATATTCCTCTAGGAAGCATTAGAGTTCCTCCAGCTAGTCTCATTTCTTCCCCCGTTACTTGTTCTGGCGGTCTGAGTAAATTGCTTAAAAATGTCATATCAGTTAAAGTGACAATTCCAATTGGTTTCTTCTCATGATCTACAACTATAATTTTGGAAATTTTATTCTTTGACATTAAATTTGAAATGATAAATATGGTATGGGAGGAAGTCACTGTAATGGGTTCTTTTGTCATAAAATCGCTTACTTTGTGAACTCCCACACCTTTAATTGCATAATATAAATTAAGGCCGGATTTTGTAATAATGCCCTCAATATGTTCAGCTTCATTTAAAACTAATAGAGAGCTGATATTCTTAGAGTTCATGATCTTTGCTACTTCTTGAACTGTAGTATTAGGATCGACTGTAATCAAATTCTTGCTCATAACTTCTTTTGCTTGGATTTCTTCAAGACTTCTATCTGTTCTGTCTTTGATCAGGAAGTTAACAATATCCTTGAATGTAATGATCCCCAAAGGCTTTTTATCATGAGAAATAACCACTCTACTTATTCGATTCTTACTCATGATATCTCTTACTTCTAAAATCGAATCAGAAGGATTGCATGTAATGACTCCTCTAGTCATAATATTTGAAATAACTTCCTTCAAACTTCCTCCACCTTTAATATTTGTCATTTTTAATTTTAACATTAAGATTTTTCATTAAATGTTTCATGAAATATTTTCTGATAATACATCAATTAAATGTCCCAATTAGATTGATTGATTTGTTGCTCTATTATATAAAAACATCGAATAGTTTTAATAAAAAAACCTACAAAAAAGGCAAAAAGAAAGTAGAGCGCATTATACCTATTCAGTATTTTTTTTTGAAGAATAACCAATTTTTTTGATCCGTTTTTTCCCCAATCTTTATTAGACAATAAGTCCCTTCCAATTTTTTACCCTTAATTAAAAAAATTATTTTTTTTTCTTTTTTATCAATAATCGACAAAGTTCCTTTATCCCATATTTCCACTTTTCCTGCTCCGTACTCTCCTTTTGGGATTACTCCTTTAAAATTTGCATATTCTACTGGATGGTCTTCAGTTTGAACGGCTAATCTTTTTATATTTGGTTCGAGAGGGGGGTCTTTGGGAAGTGCCCAACTTTTAAGAACTCCATTCATTTCTAACCTTAGATCATAATGAAGATGAGTTGCTTGATGTTTTTGAATAACAAATATATTGTTATAACTATTTTTTATAGTTCCATTTGGCTCTTTGGTTTTACTAAAATCCCTTTTCGATCTATAGCTCTTTAAACTCATCTTGCATCATATCATTATATTTTTTGACCCTATTACTCATTTTTTCCAATTCTATCCACCAAATGGGTACATTAATATTATCCACAATATCCCAAAAATCATAAGGTTTGATATCCAAAACCGGTGTTTTGTCATAAGCATCTAATCCCCGAACTGTTAGCTCTATTCCTTTCACTTTTAGGAGTTCGACTATGGTAAGCCCAATTGGATTTGGTCTATGAGAAGTTCGAGTAGCAAAGATGCCTTGAAGAGGAATTTTTCTGATACCTCTGGGATGGATCTTCAAAAATTTTCTTTTTTCTTCTGAAATTTGGTCCATCCAAAATATTATAAATAAATGAGAATAATCATCAATTCCTTTTAATCCTTCCAATACCTTGTCATTGAGAATTATTTTAGATATGTTTTTTCTATCTTTTACCTCTTCTCGAGTAGCTTTTGTTTTTACAAAACCTATAGGTTTTATTTTTATTTCTTCATCAATCATCATTTTCGTATTTCCTTTAAATAATACTTTTTTAAAGAATTTATTTATGG
>JAOZGV010000140.1 GCA_026015225.1 Candidatus Bathyarchaeota archaeon | reverse complement strand
TTTATAGACTCTTCTATATTCAATTTTTGTCTAATCCATAATATATAGGGCACTAGAGATGCTAAATTTTTTCAACAGTTTTTTTTACTCTTTCAATACCTTCAATGATATTTTCAAGACTTGTCGCGTAAGAGAACCTCATATATCCTGTACCATAAATGCCAAAAGCATCTCCGTGTAAAGCCGCTACATGAGCGTCGTTTAAAAGATATTGCATTAGATCTCTTGATTTCATGCCCAATTTTTTGATGTTTGGAAATACATAAAATGCGCCTGTAGGCGTCTTGCAATCAAATCCCTCTATTCTGTTTAAACCTTTTACTATTGCATCCCTTCTTCTCTTATATTCTCCGACCATCTCAACTACACAATCTTGAGGTCCATTTAATGCTTTAATTGCAGCTTTCTGAATAAAGGCTGTTGCACAAGAATTAATATTTATTTGAAGTTTTGTCATGCGAGAAATTATTTCGGGATTTCCTATAGCATATCCAAGTCTCCAACCTGTCATTGCATATGACTTTGAGAATCCATGAATCAATATCGTTCTCTCTTTCATTTCTGGTTCTGATAGCATACTATGATGTTCTTCATCATAAATAATATCGGAGTATATTTCGTCTGACATAATCCACAAATCATTTTCTCTGGCTATTTCCGCTAACTCTTTAACTTCTTTCTTAAGAAGACTTGAACCGCAAGGATTATGTGGTGAGTTGAGTATTATCATTTTTGTCTTTTCGGAAATTTCTCTTCTGACATCTTCGGGATTCAATCTGAAATCATTCTCTTCTCTAAGTTGTATTGGAATTGGTTTTCCATTGACAAGGCGAACAACTGACTCATAAATTGGGAAAGAAGGATTTTGCATAATAACTTCATCACCAGGATCGATTATTGAGAGTATTCCAGTGAAAAGTCCTGGTTTTGCACCTGGCATTACAAGAACTTCATTATTTGGATTTATGTCAGCACCAAATTTCTCTTCCAGGTGTGATGCAATTGACTCTCTCAGCTCTTGGATTCCAGGAGCGGCAGTATAATGCGTAAATCCTTCTTTTAGAGCTTTAACTGCTTCATTTTTTATGTGATTTGGGGTATCAAAATCTGGTTCACCAATTTCAAGATGAACAATATCGACCCCTTTTTTTTCCATCTCCTTAGCCATCGCAACTACTTCAAATGCAGTTTCTGTTCCAACTCTTGACATTCTATCAGCAAATATTAACTTAGAACTCATTTTACATTATTAGCTCCATGGGATTCATTTCTTATATAGGTAAGAAAATAAACTACGCTTTAGAAAAGCGTAATTATCAAGAATATAAACTTTAAGGATGCAAAATTCATAATAAATCTATTTTAATCCCCAAATTTTTTTTTATTGCCTTTTTATAAATTGCTTTAGCTACAGCTGCATCTTGAATAGCCAAACCAGTCGAATCAAAAAGAGTGATTTGTTTATTTGAATCTCTACCGATCTTTTTTCCTGATATTATCTCCCCTAATTCAGCATATATATCGTTTTTTGATAATATTCCATTTTTTAATGGAACATTAACTTCACCACTATGAGACGCTTGTTGTAAATCGTCGACAATTATTCTCGCTCTCTTTAAAATTAGAGGATCAAGTTCTTGTTTACCTGGCGCATCAGCACCAATTGCGTTGATATGAACACCCTCATCAATCCATTTATTCTTCACTATCGGCACTCTTGATGGGGTTACAGTTATTAAAATATCTTTATTCTTAATGGCTTCTTCAATATTGCATGCTGAAGAAATTTTAATGGTAGGATACTTTCTCTCCATTATTTGAATAAATTTATTTTTTACACCCTTATCTATATCAAAGACAGATATTTCATTAATTTTTAAAACACAATTAGCTGCAATAATCTGCGAGAACGCCTGAACTCCAGCTCCTATTAATCCTATGGTTTCTGAACCTTCTCTGCCTAGATACTTAATTGCTATACCGCCAGCAGCCCCAGTCCTAAGATAGGTAACTCTAGTCCCATCCATTATTGCAATTGGTTTTCCGGTTTTTGGTTCTATAAGCACTATGATTGCCATTACTGTTGGGAGACCAAAATTTTTGTTATTTGGATGAACATTTACTATCTTGACAGCAGATATGCTTTTTTTAATGTATGATGGCATCACTCTGAGATCACCATTATATTCATTAAAATATAGATACGTCTTTGGAGGCATCTGAGCTCTTCCAAATTCTTTTTCTCTCATTATTTCTTCAACAGATTCTATAGTTTCCTCCATAGTTATCAGTGAAGAAATCTCATCCCTTTTTATTAATAAAATACTCAAAAGAATCTCCTATGAAATTTATTTTCATATACACTTATTAAAATTGGCCAAAAGCGCGCGCGTCCATATTCCAAATCAATCAAAGCTCTTCACCATACTCTGAAATTTTTATAAAACCAATGTCGATCTTTTGTAATTCATCGATCCTCTCTACAGGAGTAAAAACTTTTATTACCCTTTTTTCCTTATCGAATTCCTTTAGAATACCTATCCCGACTAAGAAATCTTCTCGATCTACCAAGCCCACAATCTTATTTCTGTCTACAAAGATATCTACTTGTTCTTTTAAACCAATTCTATTCAAATTAAATTGCTTTAAAGTGGCATTATTAAGATAATTTCGATATCCGTACTCTCTTAATTTTTTTCTTTCTCCTTTACTTCTTTTCTTAACATATCTGGAAGAATCTAATTGGACAAAATTTTTATTTTTATTATACAATCCTACAAAATCATTTTTCTTTCCAATGCAGACTATTAATTCAGGTGAGATCTCTTCGATCAATTTTTTTTTGTAGATTTTAGCTTCAATGTCTTTTATCCAGCCATCTGTATTTATGATTGTGAATAACGAAGAGTTAAAAGTATTAGCTCTTTCTAAAAGTCTCTTTATTCCAAGTATGACTTTTTCAAAGTCATGGCTTGGTGTAATTTGACCTACAAAAATTAAACTAATGATTTCTGTGTGTGAAAGGTCCTCAATATAATTTCTAATAAGACCTAATCCCAAAGTTGTTGGCGGTCCGAGGTCCGATTGTCCAATATCTGCGTCTATTATTGCAGATTGAATTCCAAACTTTAAAATAGAATTTGCTAATAAAACACAAAAGGTACTTTTACCAGCATCGGTTCCCCCTAATATTAAAATTTTTTTTCGTCTCTGTTCTATAATCTCATTTATTACCTTCTTCCATAGGATAGGAAAAGGATCTCCTTGAATTATTCTGTAGCTAGAACTTGGACCTAATTTTAAAAAGAAAGAAGAATCCTCACTCAATTTTATTGCAATTTGTTTCTCTTTTTTCACCACAATCATTTTTTTTTCCTGTAAATTTGATTCGAAAACACTTGCCTTTCCTGAAGATAAATATATTGAAGCAGACCCGACTAGCAGAATTGTCTCACTCTTTTTAGCTTCTATCTTCAAAATTCCACCTTGCAATTTTTTTATTATTTTAAATAAATAGGACTAATGAATTAAAAACTCATTAATATTGATCATTTGATGGGTAATGTGATTACTTAATGAAGAAAATTGATTACATTAGTAGTGGATGCTCGTGTTTAGATAAAATATTGAAAGGTGGATTTCCGATTAAAAATCTAAGTTTAATATATGGTGCGGCAGCTGTAGGTAAGACCACATTAGCTACTCAATGTTCCGTTGTGGCTGCTAAAAAAAATGCCAAAGTTTTATTCATTGACACTGATCATACTTTCTCGTTGAAACGGCTCTTACAAATAATTAATTCTCAAGATGATGTGTCAAATAAATTAATGATTTTAACGCCTGAAGATTTTGATGAGCAATCAAAAATAATTGAAGACCTTGAAAGTTACATCACAAATAAAGTGCGTTTGATAGTTTTGGATAGTATTTCCTCATTATATAGGGTATCGCTTGGAGCTATAGAAAATACATATTTATTAAATAGAGAGTTAAACCGCCAATTAGCATATTTATCTGAATTATCAATTAATCATGAATTGTCAATATTAATTACTAGTCAAATACATTCTACTTTTAATGGAGAAAAATGGAGAATTGAACCTGTTGCATATAGAATTCTCTCATATTGGTGTAAAGTAATTATAAATCTTCAGTCAACTCCAAAATTAAGCATAAAGAGAGCAATTATCGAACGTTATTTAACAGATGTAGAAAAAAAAGAAATTTGTACATTAGCTATTGCTCATAATGGATTCAAAAATATAAATGATGTCAATCACTAAATTTAAAGGAAGTAATGAAAATTGTTACTAGCGTTGAATTATAATGATATTTATTATCTGGTATATTTAATTGCTCCATCATATATAGCAAACGCAATCCCTGTTTTATTTGGCGGAGGAAGATCTTTGGACTTTGGAAAATATTTCATAGATGGGAAGAGAATATTTGGAAGAAATAAAACTATTAAAGGATTTATTTGTGGTTTGACATTTGGTATAGTCGCCTCAATTATAGGAGAATTAATCTTAATGAAAGAGTTAATTTTTTTAGGGATTCTAGCTTCTCTGGGTTCCATGCTTGGAGATTTATTTGGATCATTTATTAAACGAAGATTGAAAATAGGCTCCGGTTCACCATTACCCTTGGTAGATCAGTTGGATTTTGTTATTGGCGCATTAATTCTAACTTATCCAATATATCGGTTTAATTTTAGTATAGTAGCATTTATGTTATTGATAACACCGCCAATACATATTGCATCAAACGCAATGGCATATTTATTAAAACTTAAAAAACAATTCTGGTAATGCTATAGGGGTTATCCTCCAATTTTGCTTTCAAGTAAAGAAGTTGAATAATAAGTTATCAATAAGAGAAGTATAAAGCCAAATGTCAATGTAAGATAAGCTTGTCGAGGTTTATATGCAAGTTTTATACCCTTTAATAATAAGAAAAATCCAACGATGCATAATAGATAAAGAAAAGCTGCAACGAGGCTCTCGTTAATTGTCTGCATATGTAAACTTCCCGGATAGATAAAAGTCCATCCTTCCGCCCTTGGTAAGAGAAGTAATGCTCGCCCCGTCATTATCTCAATAATATTATATACTCCTCCAGTTAGCAAGAAAATTGAGAAACAAATAATTAATGATGCTATTATAGGCAAAGATGGTTTAAAACGATTAAAATTAAAAGTTGAAAATCTAAATTTGTACTTGATATTCCTGAAATATCTTTTCATTTTCCATGAAAATTTTTGGGTTTTTCCTATCTTAGAACTCATTTTATTCACATTAACTTTACTTATATATTAAGATATTTTTTTTAGGCCAAACCAATTCTTATATAGAATGATATGCGGACGCGTGATAAAAATAATTCCAATAACCCATAGTATTTAGACTAGTAGGCTCATCGATTTTTTAGTTTGAAATCTTTTCTTTCTGATATGATTAATCCTATGGTTAATTCTTCACCCTCAAGCTTATAGTTTGCAGCATATGCCCCCTTAGGGGGAGCTCTATCATAAAGTTTTGAAGTTAATGTTTCAGCTGCAATGTAATCACCGTGTTTTTTAAAAACATTAGCAATAATTTTTGATGCTTTGTAATAAGTTACAATCCAATCCGATATATTGAAACCCGCATCCTTTCTTTGATTCTGAATACGTCTAACTATGTCTCTTGCTAAACCACTCATTTTTAATTCATTTGTAATTGATGTATTCAAGCCAACAATAATTTCATCTTCTTCGATTACACTATATTCTTCCTTGGGAATTTGCTCAATTATGAAATCATTTGGCATTATTTTTAATTTATTATTGTCAATTTTCAATACTAATGGCTTATTCATACCAATAGAATTCTCCAATTGTTTTCTGTTAATCTCATCCACTGCACCTTTGATTTTTGAAAATAACCTTCCATATTTTGATCCAATTTGACTAGGCTTTAGCTTGAACTGTTTTTCCATCAAGTCTCTTTTTTTATCTGATAAAATTAATTCTTTCACATTCAATTCGTTTCTAATTATTGCTTTTAAATCATTTAATTTGTTTAGAATTTTTTTATCGGCAATAATTGTAGCATGAGATAGAGGTTGTCTCAATTTAATATTAGATTTACTTCTTGCTGATCTACCAAGACTGCAGATTTTTATCGCTATGTTCATATTATCCATCAATTTATTATCTACTAAATGCGAATCAGGTTTAGGCCAATCATGGTGATGAATACTTTCTTTTGAGTATGGATCTATTGTGCGAACTATGTTCTGATAAATCTCTTCGGTTATAAATGGAATAAAAGGCGCTAATAGTTTAATGAGATTGAATAGGCATGTATATAGAGTCGAATATGCAGCTTTTTTGTCTATATCGGTTTCGCTCTTCCAAAACCTTCTTCTAGAACGGCGAATATATTGGGTTGATAAATCATTTGAAAATTCTTCGATTCTAAAGGCTGCGTTATATGGATCATAATTATCTAAATCCCGAGTCACCTCCTTTATAAGGATCTGGAGCTTTGAAATTATCCATTTATCTAATAGCGTAAATTTTTTTGCAGAATCACTTGGAGTCCAACGATCTAATTTTGCATATGTAACAAAAAAGCTGTAAATATTCCATAGCGGAATAAAAAATTGTTTTTTTACCTCGTTTGCTTTACCATAACCAAAAAGAAGGTTAGTTTCAGGACGGTTTGTATTATACATCCACCTCATCACATCAGCTCCTATAGTCTCTACAGCTTCGTCGAACCAAATGGCATTTCCCCACGATTTATGCATTTCTCTACCATCCTCGCCTAACACAAGCCCATGTCCAAAGCACACTTCAAATGATGTTTTTTCCTCTAATATTGTACTCATTGCCAACATTGAATAAAACCAATTTCTAAATTGCCCAGGAAGAGATTCGCATATTAAGTTAGCAGGAAACCATAATTTCCAGTAATTACGGTCTTTATTGTACCGAAGAGTTGAAAAAGCAACTATTCCTGCATCCAACCACGGATTGCCGACATCGGTTATCCTAGATGCTTTTGCGCCGCAAATGTTACACATTATTTTTACACCATCTATTCCAGGTCTGTGGGGGGAATGTCCATCAAAAGAGTCCCAGCCTTCTATGGCTCTCATCTTAAGTTCTTTTTTACTACCTATTACTTCAAAATTTTTACATTTTGGGCATTCCCATATAGGTAAAGCTAGACCCCAATATCTTTTCTTTGATATCATCCAATCTTCCATATTCTCAAGCCAGTCTAATTCCTGTTGCAATCCATAAGAAGGTAACCATTTAACTTGCTTTGCAGATTCAATGATTTGATATCTAAGATTTTTTCTTCGCTCCTTTTTTGTAACTTTTTCAATCGGTTTATTTAACTTTCTTCCCATCGAGATATACCATTCATCAACTAGTCTAAAGACAAGTTCATTTCCGCATCTCCAACAGACAGGATATCTATGCTTATAATCTTCGATATTTTGAAGCAAATTTCTTTTCTTCAAATTTTCTATAATTTGATTATTAGAATCCTGAACATGGATTCCAGAAAGCCATCCAAATTCTTCTTTAAATATACCGAATTCATCAAGGGGAGCGACTATTGGAAGTCCATTTTTTTTCCCTAATTCGAGATCCTCTTTTCCACACCCCGGAGCTATATGTACTATTCCTGTTCCTTCGATCTCGCTAACTTCATTCCATGAAATGATCTTGTGGGCTTTCTCAACACCACTCATTTTTGGAGTTGCTAAATCATCATAAGGTCCATGATATTCCCAATCGATCATATCTTTTCCTTTTAATCTTCTAAGAATCCTAACCTCATCATTAACAATAACTCTTTTCAACGCTTCTTCTGCTAGATACAAGATCTCTTCATTATAAATCAATTTAACATAATTTATTTCTGGATTGACTGCGACTGCAACATTTGAGGTTAATGTCCATGGAGTTGTGGTCCATACTAAAAGCGACTCTCTTTCTCGATTTTTTAAAGGAAATTTTACGGTAATTGCTTTATGTGTAATTTCTTTATATCCTTCAGTTACAATCTCATGTTGAGATATTGCTGTGGAGCATCTAAAGCACCATGGCAATACATCAGTGCCTTTATATATCCAGCCTTTTTTATAACATTTTTTCAATACTTGCCATATCATATAATTGTTTTCATCTGAAAGTGTAAAATAAGAACCGCCTATATTGGGTTCTCCGAGTTTCCCAACAATTTTTTCAACAGTATCGGTTATTTTGTTTTTTGAAACATTTATAGTTATGATCTCTTGTGGGGTCTTCATTTTTTTTGCCAAATACCTTAATGTATCAGGATCATCCCAGTACATCCAATATCCAAGACGCTTTGATTGTTCTACTTGTATTGCAGCGTATTTTAGAACTCTTATTTTACATAATTTAACAAATTCTTCTATGCCAAATTTTTCAATATCTTTCTTTGTTTTTAATTTCAGTTCTTTCTCTACTTCAACCTCGATCCATAATCCTTGACAATCAAATCCATTCTGAAATCTGAGATCGTAACTTTTCATAGCTTTATATCTCTGAAAAAGATCTTTGTATGTTCGACCCCATGCATGATGAACCCCCATGGGATTGTTCGCAGTTATGGGGCCATCTATAAATGACCACCTTTTATTGCCTTTGTTTAAAGTCATCCTTTTTTCGAACGAATTAGACTTTTTCCAGAAATCTAAAATGATTCTTTCTATTTCCGGAAAATTTGGAGAAGGATTTATATCTCTATACAAAATTTTTCACATCTCCTCAAACTCTCTTTAGTAAAATGTTGAATGGATGGCCGTCCTATCATTAACACTCATTTTAACTCCCGCTTGAAGTAAATTGGCAGAAATACTTAAATCGATTTATACCTAAATTCCTAGTCATATCTAAACAGCAATAAATTAAAAGTTTAATAGTTTCCAACACGTGTAGACTTGTAAATTTAATAAAAACATTGCTACTTATGTTCATTAATAAAAAATAGGGGTTCATATTATTGCATCCTATATCGAATGGAAAAAATGAAAGGAGATCTTTGGCAAATCTTTTTTCTTCTAAAATTCGAAATTTCAAACAAACATTTTTCAAGATTCCTGCCCCTACATTTCTACATTATGGATGCCTCTGTCTTATTTTATTATTAGCTATTATTGTTCGCATATTGCCGATGAGATATGGCTTTTATTTATCTGAGTTTGATCCATATTTTCAATACAGAATAACAAACCATCTTGTAGAGAATGGTTTTTCATCATACTTTAGTTGGCATGATGATATAAGTTGGTACCCTTGGGGAAGAACTGTTTATTTAACATCATATCCAGGAGTAGCTTTTACTTCAGCATTACTTTACACTTTTCTTGAATTAATTGGAATGGAATTGACCGTTTATCAATTATGTATAATTTTCCCAGTCATGATGGGCGTGGCTACCTGTTTTATTATTTACCTCTTAGGAAAAGATATAGGAGGAAAATCTGTTGGATTATTATCTGCATTATTCTTAGCTTTCAATTCATCGCATATGTTTAGAACTTCATTAGGTTTCTTCGACGACGAAACCATAGGAATGTTTGCTATGATTTTATCCTTTTTTTTCTATCTCAGGGCCCTGCAGCCTCAACGCTCAATTAGATCTAATATATTTTATTCTTTACTATCTGGGTTATCATTATCTTATTTGAGTTTTAGTTGGGGTGCGTTCAGATATCCAATAGGATTAATTGCATTATTCTCATTTATTATTCTGATTATTGGAAGATATTCTAGCAAACTGCTAATCACTTATGGAACAACCTTTGGATTAACGTTTTTAGCGATGAGTCAAACTCCAAATCTTGGGTATGCTTTTTTTAAGGAATGGCCAACACTAGTAGTTCTAGCAATATTTTTGATTCTAGTTATTAAAGACATATCAGGAAGAATAAATAAACCAGTCATCAAGACAGGGCTTATTTTCGGAACGATTATATTCTTAATTATCAGCACACTATTCTTATTGCAAAGTGGCTTAATAACTTCATTGGCTGGAAGGTTTCAATCAGTACTCAATCCATCTACTAGAATTGAGATGCCTATCGTAGAATCCGTTGCTGAACATCGGCTAGCAACTTGGGCAACTTTCTTTCATGAATTCGGAATGCTTTCATTGATAGGTATATTTGGCTTTTATTTTATTTTGCAAAAATCAAGAGAAAAGGATATTTTTCTGATATTATTCGGAATAACATCTCTATATTTTGCCTCATCATTAGTAAGGCTCTCTATCATTTTCGCACCAGCAATATTAATTCTTGCTGCAATTACCTTAACTGAGCTTGGAAAACCTTCAGTTGACATTATCCGAGGTACAATTATTTTTCCAAAGAGAAAAATGCGTTTTATATCTAGGGTCGGTAAAGAATATGGTATAGCAATTATATTGATATTAATTCTTCTAATAATTCCTACTATAAATGGGGCTGTAGAGGCTGCGGGCACTCCTGCCACTATAGCTACTTCCAGTCTTCCTATTGTTAGGCAACAACCTCAAGATTGGCTTGAGGCAATAGCTTGGATGAAGGCAAATTTGCAAGAAGATGCTGTTGTTATGGCATGGTGGGATTATGGATATTGGATTACCACTATAGCTGGTAAACACACTCTTGCTGACAACGGAACGATTAATTCAACTCAGATAGCGATTATTGCAAGAGCTTTCCTTTCTAACGAAACTGAAGCCATTCCCATTCTTAAAAAATATGATGTCTCTAATGTTGCAATTCTTGTAACATGGTATTCTGAAGAAGAGCAATTAAGATTCTACGGCTACGGAGAAGATAGTAAATGGTATTGGATGGCTCGAATTAGCAATAATACCGAATACAATGGAGAGACTGTAAGATACTTTAGTAACCAGGTAGGCGAAGGAGAAGATGCTTATATAAAATACGACAGAGTTATTTCAGTTGAAAATAAGATAATTTCAAATAAAACTATTGTAGATAAAAGTGGTCTAAACCGTTCTACGGTTCTAGGTTATCTCATGCATAATGGGATTGTTCCAAGCGAGGTAAAAACGTCTGAATTCTTCGATTTAGAATTCACATCTTCAAATCGTTTTGTATTTGTATATAGTGTGGATTACCCAGAGAGTACAATGATATCGTCTTCATTAAGCAAAAATCTAGTTACTTATAATCAGTCTGTTACAATTTCTGGAAAATTAATTGATTCTAAAAAATTAGGGATTCCAGATTCTACTATTATTCTTCAATATTCACTTAACAAAAGCACTGACTGGGTTGATATAGAAGCAGTCTCTACTAATGATAGTGGCGAATATAAATTCGAATGGATTCCGGATGGAGGAGACTATTTTATCCGTACAAAATTTAATGGTGTATCTGGAAGTTATTTAAGTTCTATAAGTTCAAATCAAACTCTAACAGTTATGAAATCTAGTGGTTCTTTGGGAGTTACGCTCTCCCCATCGACACTGACCTTTGGAGAAAGTGTAGAAATATCCTGTAAATTTAATCCTGCCACCACGGGGGGTTCTGTGTACTTGGGGTATAGTAGTGACGGGGATAATTGGTTTAATATTGGGTATGGTGATCTAATAAATGGATCTTTTTCATTCACTTGGACTCCCGAATACACAGGTGAATTCTTAATTCAAGCTGTTTGGGAGGGGAATTCAAATTTCAATGAAGCTAAAAGTGAACAGCATATTTTAACAATTGTAGAAGAATAGTATTGTAGTCGTAAAAAATAGGATTAGAAAATTTTATACCAATTTTAAATATTTTATACTTGATAGAATTTAAAATTGATAAAATTTGGTCGCAAACACTCAAGTTTTTTCTTTTAAGAATTTATATCTAACATACCTATCCTGCAGAGAAAATTTCGCAGGATGGGGGGATATAGTGCTTACTCCACATTTTTTACATAATTGCTTAAGAGTATATTCTTTACAATTCGGGCATCTCTTAATTAAATCTTTCAATCTAATATTCTCCCAGAACCACCAAATCCTTTTATCGTTTGGATAATTTCTTCCTCCGCTTTTTTGAGTATATTTTCTGCATCTGAATAATTTTTTGCTGTTACTTCAACTCGATATTTGGGTGCTCCAATAGTATAAGCTTCTATAATGATCCCCTTTTTTTTCTTAATTTTATTAATGCTTAGTAGTGCATTTTTGACTTCTTTAATTCCATTTGGATTAAGACTCGTTAATTCAACAATTGTAATAACTCTTACTTTTTCAGGTTTGATTCTTGCCTTACTCTCATGGAGTAAAACTTTAATCCATTTTTCTGGGATATTAATCTTTGAAAATATTTTTTCTCCATTTTCGACAGAGTCTTCAAAAGCATCTATTAAACTATCGTATTCATTAACAATTATTTCTCTTATTTTATTAATTTCAGAATCACTTGCTTTCAACTTTTCAGCTGCAATATTTAGAATTGTTTCTGCTTTTTTATCTTTTTTCCGTTGGAGTGACTTTTGGTTTCTTTCCGGGTTTGTAACCCTTCTTAGGGATAGATCAATCTGACCCTTATTGGGATTAACTCTTAAAACTTTAAGTACTGTTTTCTGCCTTTCCTTGACATGATCTCTAATATTTTTTACCCATCTTGTAGACATTTCAGATATATGAATTAAACCCTCTTTATCCTCATACTCATCCAATTTTACGTAGGCGCCATAATCAGCTATTCTGGTTACTGTTGCGATTACAATATCACCTACTTCTGGATACTCATCTTTGTTCGAAATAATTTGGCTCCCCCTATCATTCTAATGTCTGTATTATTTCGCCCTTTATTTTTCCCTTCCCCCCAGAAGGTTCTACTAAAACTTCATCACAAATAGTACATCGGATAATTGAAGAGCCTCTTTGAAAAACTGTTTGTTCATTGCTACACTTCAGGCATTTTATTTTTAAAAAAACACTTTTAGGTCTCGGTATTAATTCTTTGATCATATCGATTGAACTCCAATTTCTAATTTACTCAATCTTTTATTTAGCCGAGGAATGATATACCCGCAATCCTTGCATTTTAGCATAATGACTTGTTTTTTTGTAGTCTTTGCAGTTCTCTTTAATTCAGGCCATTTTTGGCCCCCATAACCGTGCTTTTCTCTCTCGTGCCTTCTTACTCCGGCAGCTAAGGATCGCTCTTTTCGCTTTTTGTATAAGGATACAGAATGAACTGTATGATGGCGACATTTAGGACAATTAGTGTTTATCTCCTTAGCAATCCTCATAATTCATCCCAGTGATATTCAAGTCTGATAAGATCGTATTATATATTCATTTCGCAAAATAATTAAGAAAAAGATAGGAGCGCATCTCATCATTCCTATTTTTTTAAATTAATTTTTCTTGCGGCGTTCTTATTTATTAACGCATTGGCATTCTCAAGAGGTAAAATGGCCAGATCTTCTTTAAAAAAAGGACCATATGGTTTCATATCAGTGCCCATAATGGCTGGGACGTCTTTATTGAAGCGTAATAATATTTTAGGCTCAGTAATTTCATTCCTTATATTACTTTTATTGAATGACTTTCCTTGTAATAATTCCTTTCTAAAATTATTCAAAAATTCAAGTCCCTCAATTATTTTATTATAAATGATTTCTTCTTCTT
>JAOZGV010000135.1 GCA_026015225.1 Candidatus Bathyarchaeota archaeon | reverse complement strand
ACATAATCATTTATTTATAACATTGTTATATAATTACATAAAAATGGTTATGTGAATGCTAAGTTGGAGAAAAGAAAAACCTCAAAAATTTTTGTAATAATGCTTTCTTTAGTAGTATTTCTATCTGGAATAGGATTTTTCAATATTTTACAAGATGATCGAATAACAATTCTCGATGATCAAAATGAAAAATCATCAAAAGTTACTGATCTATATTTGATGGTGGGACCTAAGCATATCCCTATAAGTGCAGTAGAAAGATTCAAAGAATATGACATTAATTTAGAACTATCAGACGAAGAAAAAGAACAGATAACGGCCCTTGAAGTTTTTTTCACAATGGGGAATAGAATACCCGAAGATACTGAAAAGTTCGCAAAGAATCCAGATGATTATAGACTTATAATAACTGGGAATGCAGAAAATCCAACAAATTTTACTTATGAACAACTTCTAACAAATTTTGAAATTAAATACATATTAACAGAACTTTATTGTATGCCAAATCTAAGAGGTATGGGGCAATTCGTGGGTCCAAAGCTTTACGATGTTATCAGTTACACAAATCCCGATAATAATGCTACAAAAATTATTGTATCTGCTGGTGATGGTTATCAATGGAATTATACTCTAGAGGAAATAAATGAATATAAAGACGATTATATTTTAGCAATGGCTATGAATGGATATCCTCTCGCCATAGAACATGGATATCCCGCAAGATTGGCAATACCTCATGAGCCAGGAATCAAATGGGTGAAGTGGATAGTAGAAATAAAATTGGAATGATAAATTCAAACTAAATTTTAGAATCATCCAAATCTTACTTTATGTTTCTTAACATAGTGGTTTCTAACTATTGATGCGAAGATATTTATTGTGAGAAATATCATTAGAAGCACTAAAGCTGCACCATATGCTCTGGTATAGGCCTCAGATGTATGTCCTTGAGTAGCAATCATATAAAGATAGACAGGAAGAGATGCAACAGGTTCAAATACTGATCTTGGAAGAAATGATTCTAAACCTGACCCTGCAGTAAGTAATACAACAGCTGTTTCACCTATAGCCTTTCCAAGACCTAAAAGAAGTCCAGTAATAATTCCTGGAAAAGCAGCTTGTACCGATACGTTCTTGATAGTCTGCCATTTGCTTGCTCCCAAAGCTAGAGATGCTTCTCTATAGCTAAAGGGAACTGCTCTAATAGCTTCTTCAGATGCCCTGACTGTCCAAGGAAGGATCATAAAACCTAATGCCAATCCTCCTGAGAGCAAGGATATTCTAAAATGCATATAATATACCAAAAAAGCCAATCCAAATAGCCCAATTATTATAGACGGTATCCCGGCTAATGATTCAACGAAGAATCGCAAAGTCTTTGTGATTATGTTATTTGGAGCATACTCTGTAAGATAAATGGCTGCTAAAACACCCATAGGTCCTGCAAAACACATGCAGACGCCCACTAAAAGAAGAGTGCCGATAATTTGGGGAAATATTCCTCCCATCTCGAATTTATAAGGCGCAGTCGTTAAGAACTCTGGAGTGATCATGTATGCACCATTGATCACAATATATATAACGATAGATAGCAGAGCAATTATTGAAATACTAGTGGTCAAATATAAGAAGGCTTTAATTATTTTTTCCTTTTTTTGCTCTGTTACCATTTTCTCCGAATCTCCCCCTTAACAACTATGCGTGCTATGGAAGTCATTATCGCCACGAAGATGAATAGAACTACACCTATTGCGAAAAGCGATTGCTGATGGGGAGAGCCCCAAACGGCATATGATATCTCGATAACGATAGTTGAAGTCATTACTCTTACTTGATCAAGGATCGAATTTGGAATCCACGGAATGTTTGGATTGCCTATAACCATAAGAACGGCCATAGTCTCGCCTATCGCACTGCTCATACCTAAGATAATAGAGGCTAAGACACCAGATTTCGCATTTGGTAAAATTAACTTTATAACCGTTTGCCATTTAGTAGCACCCAGGGCTACAGAACCCTCTCTAAAAGAGTTTGGAACAGCTCTCATTGCATCCTCAGATAATGAGATTATGTGAGGTAGGGTCATGATCGAGAGAATTATCCAACCAGCAAGAATAGATTCTCCTCGCCCTCCTATGTTTTCTCTTATTAACGGGATTAATACTATTAGACCGAAGAAACCTAGAACGATTGACGGGATCCCAACAAGCATTTCAACTGAGGATTTGATGATATTTCTGATTGTTTCATGAGCATATTCAGATAAGAAGATGGCAGACGGTATGCCTATGCAAATCGATATTGCTAACGCACCCAATCCTATATAAAAAGTGCTTATAACAATTGTAACAATTCCAAATTTCTCGTGAGACGGATTCCATTCATATCCAAAAAGGAAATTAAAATTAATGGCTGAACAACCTTCAAGAACCATAAAAAGAACGATTAATAATACTATAATTATTGAAGTGGATGCGGCACCAAACAAACCCCTTTCAATTAGTTTCTCTCTAATTTGCCGCCTCATTTAATTTACCCTTAATTCCTAACGTTAAAAAATAAAAGAAAAAATTGTTAAATTTTTACTTAACCAACTGTTATGTATCCCTGCTCATCAACTACTGTTTGACCTTCTGGAGATAACGCGAATTCTATAAATAATCCCTCCAATTCTGAAGGCCCACTTTTTGTAATCAAATACAAACTTCTTACGACAGTATAATCACCTGATTTTACATTTTCTATAGTTGGTTCTACTCCATCTATGCTTAGAGCTTTGACAGAATTATCCAAGTATCCTATAGAGAGATAAGTAAAGCCTTGATTATCTCCTGAAACCGCAGCTCTTAATTCACCATTGGACGGTTTTATTAGTGCTTTGCTAAAAATCTCAACATCGAATTTTTTCAATACAATATCTTCAAACGCACTTCTGGTTCCAGAACCCTCTTCTCTCGAATATAAATTAATCTCCATATCGAGACCGCCTAAATCTTTAAAATTAGTTATTTCTCCTGCATAGATTTTTGCAATATCCTTCATCTTAATATCTGATAAAGGATTGCTGGGATGAACGGCTATTATAACGCTATCCTTAGCTACTGTAACCAGTTCCAAGTCTGGATATTCCTTAAATTCTTTTTCTTTTATATCTCTTGATGCTGCACCAATGTCGATAATTTCTAAACCGACAGACTTTATTCCATTTCCAGAACCTCCCCCAGAAACAGATATTCGTAGATTTGGATATTTTTCCATTAGTAATCTTGCCCATTCTTGATTTAATGGTAAAACAGTAGTAGATCCAGCTATATTCAGACTTCCAGAAGGTCCTGACGAGGGTGTTTTACTGTAATTGGAATATACTCCAATAATGGTTAAAAATAAAATAATAGCAATTATAACTGCGAAAAGTTTGTTCATCTATTGTCCATATCTCCTTGATTATTCTCAAGGAATTATAAATAACATAAATATCTTGCTAATCTAAAACATTGTACCAACATCGAAATAAAATTCTAAATTCAATAGCATGATTGCAAAGAGAGAATGGTTTTATTTCGGCTTTTAATCTGTCAATACACTATTTGCGATATTATCAGAATGGTCCCCAATTCTCTCTAGATTTCTCAATGATTCTGTAAAAATAACATCAGCCTCAGGCGTGCATATCCCTCTTTTCAATCTATCAATGTGTTTCTGACGGTATTCTTTCTCAAGATCGTCAACTTCATCCTCATATTTCAAAACTTCTTTCGCTAATTCTGGATCGTTTTTCTTAAGCGCTCTCACAACTAATTCGTACATTTTTCGAACTCTTTTGAACATATACTTTAGTTCTTTTTCTCCTTGAGGTGAGAAAGAAATATTACCCTTCATTTTTTCCCTTGCTGCAATTCCAAAATTATCTGCATGATCGGCGATTCTTTCTAGATCTGTCAAAGTGTGGATTAATGCTACGCTCCTTAGAAAGCCTTCTTTATTCAATCTATCCATAGGTATCTTGTCTAAATATTTTTCAACGGCGTTACAAAATTCATCTACCGTTGCTTCTGATTCAAAAACCACTTTCATTGATCTTTCATCATTATTTAAGAAAGCTGCTTCTGCCCTTTCCAGCATTCCAACTATAATTTCGGCTATTCTATTTACTTCTTTTGCAGCTTGAGATAACGCAATTAATGGTGCGTTTAATAATCTTTCATCAAGAAACTTGATCCGAGTATCAAAAAAAGGTTCTTCCCCTGGAACAACTTTTTTTACAAGAAATACAAGCATGCCTACCAAAGGAAACATGATTAGACTGACTAAGACATTGAATATAGTATGCGCATTAGCTATTTGTCTAGGTAAATTCATCGAAGTTAGAGCAACTAAATTCGTAAAAGGTGTTAAAAATGGAAAAAAGATAGCTACACCTAAGACATTGATGAATAATTGTGCGGCAGCAGCTCTCCTTGAGGACAAAGAAGAACCTAACGATGCAATCAATCCAGTCACACATGTCCCAATATTTGCGCCGAAGATAAGACACATTGCTCCTTTTAATGTAATTACATTTTCTATTCCCATAGCAATAACTAAACCTGTCATTGCTGAGCTGCTCTGTATTGCCGCAGTAAAGATTGCTCCAACCGCAATCCCTAAAATTGGTGTTTCTCCAAAATTTTTTACAGTATTTATAAAAAAGGGAGTTTGACTTAATGGTCTTAAGCCACCAGACATTGTTTCCATACCCAGAAACAAGATACCAAAACCAAGAATGATTTGCCCAGAATAATGGTAATTGCTTTTTCTTAGAAAGAAGTATAGAAAAAATCCTATTCCTATTATTAAGAAATAAAACTGCCCAATATCAAAAGCAACAATCTGAGCGGTTATTGTTGTGCCTATTTCTGTGCCCAAAATTACTCCAATTGCTTGTTCAAGATTTAATAAACCAGCATTTATTAAACCAATCAAAGTCACCATAGTTAAGCTACTGCTTTGAATGACTGCTGTAACAAAAGCGCCTACACCTGCTCCTTTTATTGGATTTCTAGTTAGTTTCTCAAGCATTCCTTGAATTTTAACTCCAGCAAATTTTTCCAAACCACCACTTAAGAAGCGTATTCCGAATAAGAATAGAGCAAGACCGCCAAAGATTTGGAATATTACCATCATATATGTGAAAGCATCAGTACCCATGATTTATCATCAAATTCATTATTCAATATAAATTTTGAATTTTACTAATATGATTTTATTAGAGATTTTTCGAAATATTACTAAAATAAGGCGCGAATATAATCAAAATTTAATTTTTACTTCCTTGAAATATCCTATGTATTTACAACTATTGTTTTTGCTAGCATATCGCCAAGTCTTTGCTTTTTGTCTGTAACGGCAATTAGAACAAATCCAAGTATATAGAGGAATGGCAAACGATCTATTATTCTTAAAATAGTTCTCACAAATGCAGATCCATAATCGCATTTTGAGAAATCTACTTTTACTACTTTTATGTTAGCTACTTTTTTTCCAATTGTCTGACCTGATGAACCTTCAAAGTAAGTAAAATAGGCCAGCCATAATAGAAACTGTAATCCAAATATTCCTCCAATCATACCAAAGCCAAATCCGGGCTTTCCCCAGCTCCATGACCATATGGCTCCCCCAAAGGGTATGATAAATATGAAGAGTGCGACAATCAGCATTATTATATAATCGATCAATCCTGCTACTATTCTAGACCCCAAACTTGCATATTGGTCTGTGGTAGCTTTAGTAAGCTTTGTAGAGGATTTCTCAAGCAAAGCGCCACAATTCATACAGAATTTTTCATCAGTTTTTACTTCTTTTCCACATTTTGGACAAAATGTCATATGGATTATCCCATAAGAATGATGATTAATTTGAATCGATATATTAAATTTAATATTTAAAAAAATATGCTCACGTATATTATCAAATAAATCAATGGTTACGCGCGCACTCATAAGTGGTGGACCGGGCGGGATTTGAACCCGCGACCTTCCGCATTTTGTGAGTGGCTTGCCAAGCGGACGATTTAGTAGCACTTTGGTTTTCAAGTAGCTCATACCAGTCTGATCTACCGGCCCAGTGTATATCGTTTTGAGTAAAATCTTGGATAAAAAGGTTTTCAATTATTGTTTGAATTTAAAACATAAATCAATAAACTTTATTAAATGCATAACATTGTTATGATATGGGGAAAATTGAAATTCTATTGTGAGAACGTAGTAAAATTCGTGTTGCCGGCATTTAGATCTTTGGTTGCTAAAAAATTAATTGAAGATAATGGTTTTACGCAAGTAAGTGCGGCCGAAAAATTAGGCATCACTCAAGCAGCTATTAGTCAATACCTTTACTCTAAGAGAGGCGTCAAGAAAATTAAAGAAATTGAGGGCATACCCCAAGTTCAAAAATTTGTCGATAAATATATTGAAAGCTTAGTAGACGAAAAAAGCCCCTCAATTGACGATATGCCCATGTTCTGCGAATTATGCCATTACCTTCAAAAAACTGGTTTTGGCAACTTTACATCTGAAAAAAACATCAAAGGATAGTTCTATCTGGGCATGTGTATATATTCATACTTCTTTCTCTAACAAAGCAAATCAAAGTCACTTTTCCTCTTTTTGCTAATTAGCGCGCGCGCTAACTGCAATAATAAAAATTGAATAATTTTTAGTTTCATTAACTAACTTGAAGATATATAGTTCTGCCAGTAACCATATAAAAAGTCTCTTCAGCTATATAGCAAGCATGATCAGCTATTCTCTCTAGATGACGAGCAAGGAGAGTGGTTGTAATAAGTACTTCTGTTTTTTTTGGTGGATTTTTAGCCATTCTCTTGAGGTTGCTTTTGTACATTTCATCGACTTTATTTTCAATGTCAAAAAGTCTTTCTATCAAATCGACATTTTTTGTCGCATAGATTTCTCTACTCAAACGCAACATATCTAGGGTTTTAGCTCCCATTTCCTGTATAAACGAAATTTCATCCTCGGATTTCACATATCCATCCAAGAGGTCCACTGTATGAGAGATATCAAATGCATATCTACCAAACCTTGACAGGTCATAAGATATTTTCATGCTACCTTTTAGATATCTAAGATCGCCCGCAACAGGATTGTATCTGGCAAGCAGCTCTACAACTTTTTCTTCTAGATCAAATTGCATATCTCTTAAAGTATCGGACCATGCCCTAACCTGAACTTCAACAGATCCGCCCTCCATGAAAGCATCTATTGAGGTTTTTACTGTTCTTTCGGATAGTTCTGCCATCTCCGATATTATATCTCCAACTTTTTTTAGACCCTTATCCAATAAAGTTGAACCCATATTAACAACTCTTAACCAAATCTTCCAGTTATATAATTCTCAGTAAGCTCATTATCGGGATTCTGAAATATCTTTTTAGTCTTCCCATATTCAATAATATTTCCCATATAAAGAAAAGCTGTAAAATCTGACACTCTTGCTGCTTGTTGCATGTTATGGGTCACTATTATCACTGTATAATTTTTCGATAATTCTCTAATTAACGCTTCTATCTTTGCAGTAGCAACTGGATCCAGAGCAGAGCATGGTTCGTCCATTAATATTACTTCAGGACCCACAGCCAATGCTCTTGCGATGCATAATCTTTGTTGTTGCCCTCCTGAGAGTTTGAGTGCAGAATCTTTCAATCGATCTTCTACTTCATCCAATAATGCCGCTCTTTTTAGACTTGACTCAACGATATTTTTTAGTTCGTTTTTGTCTGCAATTCCATGAACTTTGGGGCCATATGCTATATTTTCGAATATGTTTTTTGGAAATGGATTTGGTTTTTGAAAAACCATACCAACTCTTCGGCGTAATTCAACGGTATCAACTTTGGGATCGTAGATATTCATGTTGTCGATAAGAACTTCGCCTTTAGTAATGCAACCTTCAATTATCTCATTCATACGGTTGATTGATCTAATTAATGTGGATTTCCCACATCCAGAAGGGCCCATGATTGCGGTTACACTATTCTTACTTACACTCAAATTCAGATCCTTAATTACATGATTTTTTCCAAACCAAATGTTCAATTTCTTGGCTTCAATTTTTACAGCTTTGGATGCCATTGATTTTTATTCCCCAATATTCTGGAAAAAAATATTCTTTTTGTAAGGTTATCAAAATACATTGGAATTTTTAATAAATATTATATAATTATTAGAACGAGAATTCAGTCCACTCCAATATAGCTCTTTTTATTTATAAATTGAAGGCATCCTCTTTCGAATTTGATTATCTATTTTTAGTAGAAGATAATAATCCAAAACAACAAAGAAGAAATTAGATTATTGATGGTGCTATGATATTTGATACCATTTGTAGCACGCGCGCGAATGAAGTATCTGAGTACGCCCCTCTTTGAATAGTTTTTGAATTTTATTAATTTATCAACTCAAACTCATATCGAGCGATCCTTGAATATAGAAACTATTTTAACTATTTCTTTTTATTTGATCTTACTCAAACCTAAATTAACCTCTAAATTTATGATACATATATAGATCCAAGAAAAGTGATTATCTAGAAATATGGGGGCTTTAGAAACGAGAGTTGTGATCGCTCAAATAAATCCAACGGTTGGAGATCTTAAAGGAAATGCTGAAAAAATTCATAAATATATTGAAAAAGCAATAAAATTAAAAGCCAACATAGTCATCTTTCCAGAATTAACAATAACTGGATATCCGCCTCAAGATCTTGTTTTAGAAAAAAAATTTGTTGAGAGTAATAGGCAAATTCTAGAAAATTTAGCCCCAATATGTAAAGATATTTACGCTGTAATTGGATTCATAGATTATGATGGTCAGCATAAATATAATGCTGCCGCTACTCTTGGAGATAAAAAAATCATAGGAGTGACTCATAAAACTCTCTTACCTACTTACGACGTCTTTGACGAGGACAGATATTTTACACCTGCAAATAACATCGAACCAATCATGTTCGATATAAATGGAAGAAATACTAAAGTTGGAATAGAAATTTGCGAGGATCTCTGGGATGATAGTTACAAAAAAAAGGTTACTAGAGAGCTAGTTGAGAAAGGCGCAGAAATAATAATCAATCTCTCAGCTTCACCATTTTATGTTGGAAAAAGAACTGAGAGGGAGAATCTATTAAAGACTCATTCTAGAAAAAATCGAGTTCCTGTATTCTACGTAAATATGGTTGGCGGTCAGGATGAATTGGTCTTTGATGGATTCAGTATGGCTTTTGATTCAGAAGGGAAGATGATCGCGTTTGGAAATCATTTCGAGGAGGATATTATAACAGTAGACATAGATATGGAAAATCAAGGAATAGGAGTTGAAGTAACTCCTCCAAAATATATTGAAGAAGAAGAAACTTTCAAAGCTTTAGTATTAGGCACCAGAGATTATTGTAAAAAAACTGGATTCAGTAAGGCAGTCATTGGTTTAAGCGGAGGAATAGACTCTTCACTCACAGCATCAATAGCGGCCGAGGCTTTAGGAAAAGAAAATGTTTTAGGCGTCTCTATGCCATCCCAATATTCAAGCGAACATAGCAAAGAAGATGCAAAACAGCTAGCAAAAAATTTAAGAATTAGGCATGTAGTGGTTCCGATAGAAGGGATTTTTGAAGCATTTAAAGGAGCATTGGCTGAACAATTCAAGGATATGGCGGAGGATGTTACCGAAGAAAACCTTCAAGCTAGAATAAGAGGAACGGTTCTAATGGCGCTATCGAATAAATTTGGGCATATAGTATTCACCACTGGAAACAAAACTGAGCTTGCATTAGGATATTGCACTCTTTACGGGGATATGGTAGGAGGACTTAGCATAATAAGTGACCTTAGTAAAATTCAGGTATATGAACTCGCAGAGTACTACAATAGTCTGAAAGACCAGTTAATCATACCAAAAAGAGTATTCGATAAGAAACCTTCAGCTGAACTTAAAAAAGGTCAATACGATCCATTCGATTATAGCGTGGTCAGTCCTTTAGTTGATGAGATAATAGAAAATGGAAAGAATAGAGACGAATTAATAGAATTGGGATATGCTCAAACGCTTGTGGAAGAAATTTTAACAAGAATAAGAAGTACTGAATACAAGAGAAAACAGACCCCCCCAGGAATAAAAATAACATCAAAGGCTTTTGGAATAGGACGTAAGATGCCAATTGTAAATAAATATTTTTAGATTCTATAAGGGATAAGGAATTTAACTTGATCGATTCTTTGTAATGATGATTTAGATACCGCTCATATTTTTAAAGGCTTTATCCTAAGATCCTCTTTAACAATATTTAAGACAACGTTTGTCACAGTTTTTTTCACATGTGTATTTTTCAGCATAGATTTAATGAAAGTGTTTAGATCATCACTATGTTTGAATCTAGCTATTATTGCGACATCGAAATCTCCGGTTATATCGTACACACAAGAAACTGCATCCAACTTAGCTGCTTCCCTTTCAACTTCCTCCAAATATTGCCCCTCTGCTTGTATTAGAATGAATGCAGTAAGTTCATATCCGATTTTTTTTTGATCTAGAAGTATAGTATATGCTTTTATTACCCCTATATCTTCTAATTTTTTTATTCTATTATATGCGGTCCCTACAGCAATTCCTAATAGTTTTGCTATCTCTCTAAAACTTCTTCGAGAATCTTCAACAAGCAACCTCAATATTTTTCTGTCCAGATCATCCAAATTAAATACGCTCTCCTTCAATTATATCCCCAATAATACAATTCTGAACAATTGTTTAATATTACTTTCCAATATAAAAAAATATATCTAATTTTTAAGATAATTTTATATATAAGTTCATTATTTTAATGGGACATTGAACCATAGGGGTATGGAGATATATGAGGGAAAAAATGTGAAAAAAGAACTAACTCCGCTAGAAAAAGCAATAAAAACATTGCGTGAAAAAAAAGTCAGATGGGTCCATTCAGGCTTTACAGATGTACGCGGTTCACTGCAAGATGTAATAATTCCTGTTAAAAAGTACACTGAAGACAAAGCATTTAATTCAGGAATTCCATTCGATGGATCATCAATAAGAGGATATAAACCAATTGACGAATCTGACATGATCCTGATGCCTGATCCGAAAACATTAGCAATTATTCCATGGTATAATGATGATGAAAAACAAAAAAGCGCAATAATGTTAGGCGATGTATACGAATCATATGGAGCTACAGAACCTTCTAAAGTTTGTCCAAGAGGATTTGTGGGGAAAAGAGCCGTAAAAGCAGCAAGCGATATGGGTTATCAAGCTTATTTTGGACCTGAGTTAGAATTCTTCGTTTTTAAATCAATCGACCCAACTAAACTCCATTGGGATCTATGGACTAGCCCAGCCGGAGGCAAGCAAGACTCATGGGGGGCTCCAAGAGTCATACCACAATCCCCTGAGGTTGAACCAGGAAGTTCAGTAATTAGGCCCAAAGAGGCATATTTTAAACCCCCTCCAGATGATACCACATTAGAGTATAGAAACGAAGTGGCTTCAACATTAGAAGATTATTTTGGCTTTCAAATTGAAATGCACCACCATGAAGTAGCTACTGCAGGTCAAGTAGAAATTGATTTTCGTTACGGAGAACTGATAGAAACTGCAGATAAAGTTCTATACTACAAATTCGTTGCTAGGAACATTGCGAAAAAAAAGCATAACCTTATTGCAACATTCATGCCTAAGCCAATTTACCTTGATAATGCCAGTGGCATGCACATTCATTCTTCATTATGGAAAGGTGAGAAAAATGCAATGTATGATGAAAATGATGAATATGCAGAACTCAGTCAAGAAGGGAGATACTTTATAGGCGGTTTATTAGAACACGCAAAAGCTTTGACAGCTGTTTGTTGTCCGACTGTAAACTCATATAAGAGGCTAGTACCTGGTTTTGAAGCTCCAATATACATAATGTGGTCCAGAAAGAACCGTTCAGCATTGGTACGTGTCCCCCTATACTTCAAAGGACCTAAACACGCTTCCGTTAAACGAGTCGAATTCCGTTCAGCGGATCCAACGTGCAATCCATATCTAGCTTTCTCATGTTTATTAATGGCGGGTTTAGACGGAGTCAAGAATAAGATAGATCCAGGTGATCCCGTAGATGAAGATGTATACGAATTAACCCCTGAACGAAGAAGAGCTCTAGGAATAAAAGAGCTGCCTACGACATTAAAAGATGCTTTAGATAGTATGAAAAGCGATGAAGTTGTCCATAGAGCCTTAGGTAGCCATATATTCGACGCATTCATAGATTATAAAACTAGTGATTGGAATCAGTATTGCCTGTATGTCACCCCATGGGAGATTATGAAATACCTTGATTATTGATCTAAAAAAAGAAGAAATTATGGAGGGAGATTGTTGAAGGCATATATATTAATTCAAACAAAGCCTGGAACTTCTGAGGAAGTTGTTAAAGGAATAAAGGAAAGAGTAAAGGAAGCTACAAGTGTAGATTCTGTCTACGGTAGATTTGATGCTATAGTGGTTATCGAAGCACCAAATATTGATAGAATTAATGAGATCGTATACAAAGTGGTTGGTAAAGATATCAACATAGTACACACTGAAACATCAATAACACTCTGAGAGCGATTAAGATGTCCACTAAAGATTTGCGACAGAAGTATGTGAGAGCATTTGTAATGATTACAATGAAGCCTGGCACTTCCAAAAAAATTGTCAGTTCTAGGAAGATAAGAGGCATAAAGATAGCAAATTCTGTGTTCGGAAGATTTGACGCAGTTGCAGTAATTGAAGCAACGGATTTGGAAGAATTGAAAAAAATAATTTACGAAATGATTGAGCAGCATCCTGATGTCATTCATACAGAGACTTTGCTTTCAATGCAACAGTAATCCTATCAAAGAGTGTCTTAAATCCTTTTTACTTCAAATAAAAAAATCAATGACTGGGTTCATTTAAAAAAAGTGGATTCAACGGATAGCTCTTCCACCAGCAACAGTCATTATCTCAGCGGTAATGAAGTCGGATTCGTCTGAAGCCAAAAAGAGCGCTGCATGTGCTATTTCTTTAGGTTTTCCTATTCTTTTGACAATGGATTCTTCTATTGGTTTTCTACGCCTCTCAGGTTTTAAAGAAGCTGCCATATCTGTTTCGGTAAGCCCAGGACAAATTGCATTAACATTTACATACGGGCCTAAATTAACTGCAAGTGATCTGGTCAAACCTATTAAACCAGCCTTTGAAACAGCATAAGGAGTATTGCCAACTGCTGATCTTTCAGTCAATCCAGAGGCCGATGAGATATTTATTATCTTTCCCCTCTTTTTTTCAAGCATAATGGGTGCGACTTCTCTAGAACACAAGAAAGCGCCTTTAAGATTGACATCCATAGTTTTATCCCATATCTCATCTGTACAGTCCAGAAAAGTAGCTGACAAGATTATTCCAGCATTATTAACAAGAATGTCTATAGTTCCAAATTCGGCCATAGTCGTTTGTATCATTTTTTTTATGTCGTTAAGATTGGACACATCAGCTTTTATAGCGATCGCTTCTCCGCCTTGTTTCCGAATTTCTTCTGCAAGATCTAATGCTTCTTTCTCAGACTTAAGGAAATTTATCGCTTCTTTTGATCCCTCTTGTGCGAATAATTTAGCCATTGAATGTCCTATTCCTCTGCTAGCACCAGTGATGAGGGCAACTTTTCCTTTTAATCTCATTTGAATTTCCTCAATTTAACTAAATTTAATATTTACAATAATTCAGCGAATGTAAAGTTTTTCTTGGGAAATAATGATTTAACAATCTTTCTATCTAATAACTCCTTTTTTATTTTAAGTGAACTAATTAAAGGGCTAAA
>JAOZGV010000133.1 GCA_026015225.1 Candidatus Bathyarchaeota archaeon | reverse complement strand
ATATTTTCGAAGGATATGTTTCTTCTAATATCATAACTGACTTTATAATTAATCAGCGCGCACTTGAATATCAAAGCTTAATCCTTTACAAGGATAAATCACCTAATCAGTATAGATTTATGGATGAGAAAGGTGAGATTAAGGAATGCCAAATATTTTACTCTATAATAGATTGCGAGAAGAACATCAGTGAACCTCAGTCCAGTTCAACATCATTTTTGATTCTAACTTTAATACTTTTTATTGGAATAATCGTTGTAGGTGGAATTCTTTACACGAAGAGGAAGAAACAGTTTAGCAGATTCGAGAATCAGAAACCACATAAAGTACAAAAAAAGAGCCGAAAGCGTTAGAAGAATAAAAAACTATGCTAGATATAGCTGCAGCGCATGAATTCACAAAATTTTCAATCCTTCCAATGTATGAATTCCTATAATTAGGTAAAATGACATAGTTATGCTGACATGCAAGAATCTATTAAGATGAGGTCGAACGCTCCTTATTATCCGGAACCTATGAAGGAAACCAGTTACTGTAAGAATAAACATAACAATATATAATGTCAATCCCGTTCCTAAGTCTGGATAGAATTGTGGTGGCCTGCCAATCTGTTGTGCGAAGTGAACTGAAATAAGCATAAAGGCAAACAAGTTGCCAAAAGCATGGATTCTGATAAGTGTTGTAAGTCTCTTTGGATATCGGCGTTTTGAGACATAAAATATTGGTAAAACAAATGCAATATAAAGAGTCCCTATCCATACAAACCAATGATCAATAAAGAATGGTCCCACCAAGACATGTAATTGAAACCAGCGAAGATAGGTTGCAATCATAAGATAGATAATAATAAAAATTATCACCAAAGATGACCAGAAATCTAAGTCCTTTATGGGTTTCATAGAAAGAACCAACTTTTTATTCTTAAACTATTAATTCCCTTAATATTTAGTATTTTTTACGAATTATAACTAATTCACTAGTCTAATTTCTCGCGCGTGCTAGATATAACTACAACCGTAGTCGCTACAATGCGAATACATTATTTTTACACTACATTTTTGAAAGTAATTTTTAACGGGTTACAAGAATTTCACACGTTCAGGATGTGAATAGATATTCATCTTCTGACCTCTCACAAAGCATATTAAAGTTATGCCAGTCAATTCAGCAGCGTAAATTCCTGATGATAAAGGTGCTCTCATTGAAACTGATATTGGGATTTTACATCTTGCTGCTTTTATAATTGTATCTGCTGTCTGCCTTCCTGAGGTTATCAATATAGCTCTTTCTAGTTGTATATCATTATCTAAACAAATACCGATGGCTTTATCGACAGCGTTATGTCGGCCCACATCTTCTACAAATCCTCTTAGGATGTTATCGACGAAGATCGATGCTGAATGAACTCCTCCTGTAGTCCTAAATAAAGTTGATTTGCTAGTTGATTCTTTAACCATCTCATATATATCCTTGGCCTCAACATAATGATTCTTCTTGAGCGGTCTCTTTTCTATTTCACCTATTACTCGATAAAAGTCAGCTCTTGAACTGCAACTCGTCAATATTACTCCTTTTTCAATAATTGACTTTAGGCGTTTTTGATCAACTTTTTTTGACTTGACCCAAACTTCATTTTCATCAATGGTTATATTTAGGATGTCTTGTCGTCCAGGTATGATGCCCTCATCTACTAGAAATCCGATGGCCATCTCTTTTAGATTTGAAGGTAGGGCCATAATGGTTGTAAGAGGTTCTTCATTTAGAAAGAATTTAACAGGAGCTTCTATAGCAACTAGTTCTTCTTCAAACTTATCCACTCTTTTATCCAAATCAATTTTACGTGCCTTAATTTTGGCAACAGTCTTTAAAGTTTCGTTAGTCATTTCAGAAAATAATTGATGAAGTGCACTTATAAACTGGTCGAATTTATTTTTTACAATAAATAATTATTGAGGTACACTTTAGGCCTATGGATCAATTTTTTATGTTTGAGATACGCTCCCTGTAGCGTGGACGCAAGTGCGGGGGATATATGAATAGCGCGTGCTCACTCCTCCTTATGAGTGCAGGTGATTGGGCCGGGCTAATGCAAAGGATTTCATTGGGCTTGCTATTTCTGTGGATGGAAGTTATGACAATTAGACTTTTTAGATTACATCGAGGCATTAAATAGAATCCTAAAGCGCGTGAGAGTTGTACCTTCTCTACTGTGCACGTGAAGGGCAATTGTCCTGCATATATTTACAGGCAAATTTAACTAGTCGAAAGTTAGTTTTCTCTTTGAAATAAAGTATAAATGTACGGTCTAACATCGCCTGAGGGCATACGATAGGTATAATCGAAAGCGTCGATTAAATGAAATTCCTCCACTAAATATTCTGCTAGCATATTACTGTCATAATTTTTCACATTTAAACCACTGCATTTTCGTGCCCCCTTGATTGAAAAAGTAGCGATGATAACATAGCCCCCTTTTCGGACAACTTGTTTTAATATTGAGAAATAGGTTTGTATCTGTTCCTCTTCTAGTAAAAAGTGCAAAACAGCCCTATCATGCCACACCGCAATATCTTCTAATTTATTTATATGTTTCGGATAAGTCACATCATCTATAATCCATTTGACCTTTGATGCTTTTTCCTTACCCAGTCGTTCCTGCAGTTTGTTTAAGGCTATTTCGCTTATGTCTACCGCAATAATATTTGTGAATTTTTTATTAAGAAGAGAATCAATAAAGGTAGATGCGCCCGCCCCAACATCCAAAATAGGCTCATCTTTATCAACATCACATTTCCCCAATAACCGAAGGCAGGGGGTTGGCTTCTCCTCATACCATCCCAAAATGCTTACTTCTCCAGTATTATAAATATCATTCCAATGTTCTTTGGTTTTATTATTCAATTTTTTTCCGCCTCATATTTGCTCTTTAAAAAAAAGAGATTTGCTTGATCGAATATTTGTAATTTTTATATCGTTTCGAGGTCTATGGTTAGTTTAGTGGGGTTTGTGTGACAGTATACGGCAGGGCATCTTTCCTCAGCGAGATTTTTCAATTTTTCGATTTTATCTTTTGATCCATCAGAGCTCACTTTCACCTTCCACCTAACCTCCTCAACAATTGGATTATCTGACAACCCAAAAACTTTTGATAAGTCAATGTTACTTTCAGCCTCTAACTCGAGTCTCTTAAGCGTCACTCCTTCCATAGATGCCATAGCAGCGAAAGTATAAGCATAACACGACGCTAGCCCATACAGACAGTAGTGGAGTGGGCCTGGTTTGGTCCCCCAACCACCAAGCTTTGTTGGCATGTCCGCATCGACTGTGAACTGTTTACCCTCGATGTCTATCACAGAGCGAAATTGAGGTTGGCCATCTTCAAAAATCCATCTTCCAGAGACCTTCGGTGTAATTTTTGCATTCGCTAAATCCTTCTTGGTAGCTTCCATTAACTCATTAAGTTTTTCTATATTCACATGGTTCATAAAAATTCATCTCCCTCTATGCCTTATTCACTTATGGATTTAACGCACGCCCTATTTGCGCGCGCGTCCGATTCTATAAGTGAACGATTCTAATGCCAATATCCGGCCGAGTAATGAATCCACTTGATTGAATGCCAGCGTTCCTGAATCCCTCTTTTAAAGCATTAAGAACAGTATATGCTTCTTTTTCACGGTCAAAAAAAGATACAATAGAGGGTCCACTTCCACAAATTGCCACATTTGTATTTAATTTTTTTGCATATTCCTTCACAATTTCATAACCCGGAATCAATTTTGACCTAAATTCTTCGACAATTACATCCGACATGGAGTCTTTCATTATATCAATTTTTCCAGTCGTCATCCCATATATGAAGGAAGAAGCATGACCCACATTATGGACGAGTTGTTCGAGAATAACTTCTCTGGGTAATATTTTACGAGCGAATGCAGTTTTTTTTTCATGAACTGGAACCTTTGGAATGACCACACACATTTTGAGATTCTGCGGCGGCTGAATTTTATGGACTATGATCGGATTGTAAGATTGTACAAGAATGAACCCTCCAAAAATAGAGGCTGAGACATTGTCAATATGCACGGAACCTGAAATTGCTGCCTCCCCTTGAGATGCAAAAGAAATTAGATCAATTTCTGATAAATTTAGCTTGTAAAGTTGATTCAATGCATATGCAGTTCCAGCTGCGCTTGCTCCACTGCTTCCAAGTCCCAAGCTGTGTGGAATTCCCTTTTTAAGGTGAATTCTGAATCCATCATTTAAAGAAAATTCCCTTGAGAGGATTTCTGCGACCACACCGGCTGTGTTCTCTTCTAACTCCTCCGATATAGAATCGGCTTTTATGCCCGAGACTTTTAACTCAATTCTATTATTATTCGTCTTCTCTATGGTTACTGAATCATATAAGTCCGAAATAGCTATGGCGAATATATCAAATCCTGGCCCCAGATTCGCGATTGAAGCGGGTACTTGAACCGTTATTTTTTTAATATTTTTTGTCATTGTAGCTCAGGGAAAAAAATAATTTATCCACATTCAGGGCATTCAGGATCTTTTGCTACTTCTATCTCATGAAATTTTAGGTGTTCTCCATCGAAAACCAACAACCTATTTTCCAATAATTCTCCAAAACCTGCTAAATACTTGATCGCTTCAGTAGCCTCTATAATCCCAATAATCCCGGGAGTAACTCCGATTACTGGAAAGACTTCTTTTGGAGGGACCTCTCTCGTAATACATCGCAAGCATGGTGTTTTATACGGGATTATCGTAGTAACTCTACCTTCCAATCCCCAGACTCCACCATGGATAAAGGGGATTTTTAGATTTAGTGCAGCTTTGTTAAGAAGAAATCTAGTTGGGAAATTATCCATGGCATCCAAGATGATTGAAGAATCTTTAATCAAATATTCTACATTTTCATCGTTTATCTCGGTGGAAATAGTTTCAACTTCTATATCAGGGTTGACTTTACTTAATTTTTCTTTTGCCGATGTTGCTTTTTTACGGTTTGCGTCTTTATCCCAATGGAGTATCTGCCGATTTAGATTACTTAATTCAGCCTTATCTTTATCTACTAGAGTTATATGCCCAATTCCTGCGACAGCAAGGTAAATCGAAATTGGGCTGCCTAATCCCCCGGCACCAGCAATAAATACTTT
>JAOZGV010000098.1 GCA_026015225.1 Candidatus Bathyarchaeota archaeon | reverse complement strand
CATATTTCACATCAACATATGATCAAACAATACTTCTTGTTAGGGGAGGGAATCTCACCAATTTAATTTTTCCTTTGCAAAGAGGAGCTAAAGTAAACGGATTTATAAATTATTTTAATGCAAGCTCCCCTGGAACTCCGATACGCTCTATCCTCGATAATGCATGGTTTTCAAAAGCCGGGATTCAGTACCTAAACTATACTGTTGAAGCATATGACATGGAGGACAATCTTGTAGGAGAATATTATGGTGTATCTCAAGGAGATAAAACTTGGGATCCCTATTGGATAAATGGTACAAGATATTCTGGATTTGAACCTGGAACATATATACTTAGAGCTTGGGTTTTTGGATATGTAGAGGAAGACGTCGTAGCTGTTGAAATTCCTCCATACACAGAAGTTCAAAGTAAGGACATAAATTTACTCAATGGTGGAACAATTACTTGCGTACTGACCTTTCCGAGATCCCCTAGAGAACTAGAAAAAGGAATTTCGGATCAATATACTGGGGCATTATTCGGTGGAAATATTCTTGCAGAAGCGTATGATGAATTGGGCGTTCTTAAAGGCATTACGTTGATGAATTATACATATGCCAATGATACCGTAGCATATGCTGATGAAACGAAAGTCCGCTTCTATATTTTAGGTTTCAGTGATTTTTATAATAAGACATATTCCGGTGTATGGGCTAGGAAAGATTATGGATTGGAAGATGGGGAATACTACGTTAAAGTATTTTTGAAGGGGTTCCTTCAAGAAAAGGACATTACAGTAAGTATTTCTACCGGTAGCAATGCAACAGCAAGTATAAAGTGCATACCGGGTGGAGTAATCGAAATGATAGTGGAGTCTGTAGAAATAAATCCATCAACTTTGACAGCTCACGCCGCTAATTGGTCCTTCCCTGGAAGATTTTTAAGGGTTTGGTTAGGTTCCGAAACAACAAGACGGGGTGAAATTTTTGATTATAGAACTGATAATATACCGTTAAATTGGACAACCCAAACTTACTGGTATCGAGTAGAACCCACAAAAGTTACTTTATGGTATTGCGGAAATAATTGGTCACTGAGACATATCATCAACTATGGAGCGATACCGCATGCTCTCTCTTCTGGTTCGTATTCATTAAACGCATTCACTTATGGTTACATTCAGGAAGAGGAATCAACTGTAAGTTTTCAAATACCTGAAAGATTTGTTATTGGCCAGACTCCTACAAAGGTCTATGGTTATGTGAGGATCAGAATGGGGGCCGGTATAGATGGAAGAATACTTTTCATGAATGACGATTTAAACGTCCCTACCACTGAGAAAGTGTTTCTTACTATTAAAATTCTTGATGGTATTAATCAAATAAGAGGGGCACAAATTGGATATGAGAATCCAGGAGCTTACTTTTCAGATTTTTCTATCTTCGGTTACTATAATTATACTCCGTCTGGATACAAGCTTCCGACCCATTTTTATTACATCACGCAATCAGGAGTTCGGATAAAGGATTATGGTTTGTGGCAGGGAGACTATCATATAATCGTTGAAGAAATCGGTTTTGATACAAGATTCTTACAAATTGAGGACGTTAACGTAGGAATCGATGAGGTCCATGAAAGAAAGGAAGTTACATTTGAAGTCAAAAAGATGGGCATTGCATATGGATCAATTTTCGGTAGAAATTACACTGGGGGTCCGATCCCCTTATCTTGGGTTACGGTATCGAGTGGAGAGCGATTAATAACATCATTAGATGGGCAATTTAGGCTCTTTCTGCTTGATGGAACTCATACGGTAGATTTCACTGTACCGGGTTACATAAGCCAGCAGAGAACGGCCATGATTGATGATGCTGATATTGCTGGACTAGGAGAAATAATTCTTGAACAAGCTGGCCTGCCTTTCTATTCAACATTATTAGAATTGAATATTTTAGGCCAACCCAATTCAATTAACGAAGATAAAACAGAATATCTGCTTGAGGTCGTTATCAGTTCAAAAATGCCAGAAACAAATTTGATCGAGATAGAGTGGCATGCCGAAAGAGGATTATTTAATTCCACAACAGGGACTTGTGTAACATATACGATCTCAAACGATACTTCTCTTGGTGAAGTAATGGTAACTGCTACGGCTCACATTCCTTATCATGGAAAAATTCGACAAACAATTTCTATGAACTCGATTGAAGTGCCGGAATTTGAATCGATTGCTGCATCCTTTATGATCTATGCCTTTTCAATACTGATCGTCCTAGGAATATTAAGAAAATTTTCAAACAACAGATATTTAATTCATGAAAAAATGTAAAAACTATTGGATACAAAAGGAACTATTTTTTCTCAGTGTTTTTCCTCTTGCCTGTTTGCTTTTTTCTCTTTGAAGCACTCCTCTTTTTGGGCTTTTCCACTCCTGCTTTTTTCTTAACTTGTTCTTCTAAATATTTTTGGCATGTATTGCAATACAGACGGTTGTATTGTGGCATCCAAAATAGATCTTTTCCACAGTCAGGACAGGTGGGAGGGTACTTCTGGCAATTATTACAATAATAACGTGAATGCTGTGGGATCCAAGAAAGCTCTTCTCCACAAAATTTACATAAGCTCTTAAAACTCTCGCTCTCTTTTTGACCTAATGTTCCGATGAACCTGAAGAAGAAGAAAGCAATTATTGCTGTTAAGAATGCAGAAAACGTCCATCCAATAAATATTGTAAGTACGATTCCAATTACAATTATTATTAGTGACCCAATTAACTCCTCTATACCGAATTTTTTAATCTTTTCCATTATCAATTCAACCTTTAAATTAGTTATTGATAATACAAAATAAATTAAAATATATTATCTATCAATCTAAATTTTTTTGGGCAGAATTCAGATGGGCATGAAACGTGTTTTACACGTATGTATGATTGGAGAATAACTTACTTTTTTGACGATTCTTGCCCTTGTAGAAAATAATATTATTAAAACCACTATTGTTGCAAAAATTGAAATATCAAACGCTTCAAATTCAGGAATTGGCATTCCAGTAATTGCTTTGTAGGCATTTGGCAATCCATGACCAAAATAAGGGTCAAAACCATATCCCCCTAGATCAAAAGCTTGTGCAATCATAGTATCTTTTACCATTTCAGGAGTTAGGTCGGGATACTTTGATAAGAGTAAAGCAGCAATGCCTGTCACAAAAGGACATGCCATTGAAGTTCCATTTAAATAATCATAATTCTGGGAATAATTGTATTCTGTAGTTAGAAAGACGGGATAGGTAGGCATCGTAGAATATATGTTGACTCCAGGCGCTGAGAAAGTGATGTGTCTGCCGTAATTGCTGAATTCAGCCTTATTATGCTCTTTATCTATTGCAGAAACCGATATTACATTACTATAAGCAGCTGGATATAGCTTTGAACTTGTACCCTCATTTCCAGCTGCGGCTATTATAGTGACATTGTTATAGTAAGCTGTTTTTATTGTAAGTGAAGTTGAGAGTGTAAAAGCCGGCGACATTTTTCCCCCAAGACTCATGCTAATTATTTTTGCACCATTTGCTGTCGCATATCTAATAGCACCGTCCAAGTCTAGCCAACTGCCACCCCTCTCTGAAATAACTTTTAGTGGCATGATTTTGGCTTTTGGTGCTATTCCAGCTATTCCAATTCCATTATTGACTGTTGCGGCAATTATTCCTGAAACATGAGTACCATGACCATCCAAATCGGTTGTATTATCGTTACCATCGACGAAGTTCCAACCTTTAATTATATTGTCTTTGAGATCTGGGTGGTTATGGTCTATTCCAGTATCTAAAACCGCGATAACAATACCTTCCCCTCGATAACTTGAAGTATATTTTGAAGTATATGATTTATCAGCTTCAATGGCAAACCAGCCCCATTGTTTGGGTAGATCTGGATCATTAGGAAGACTTGGTGTTTTAAAACCTTCTGCATTACTGAAAGCTGAAAATGCTAGGACCAAAATAACCAAAATTATTTTGAGGATTAAATGTCTCATTAATCTATCCCTGAAAAAATATGGATTCAAAAAAAAGTAGAGTTATGGTGTTTGATTTAACTTTAGCGCGGTGGTGGGGGTGGTGGAGGTGGTGGATACCGAGATGGTCTTCGTCTCATTGAAAAAGCTATAACTGCTCCTACAATGGCGATTGCTAAGACGATAATAATTGTGTAAAACGCCATCGGATCTAAACCCATTATTGTTTCTTTAGGTGGTGGTGCTGGGGCTACAGTTGGCTTCTCTACGACAATATTTACCATACGAGATGATGCCTCTATGATCCAGAAATTAAACCATATTTCATCACCATTGACATCTACGCCCGCTAGATCTCCCCGTACTGCAATACAAGACTCTCTATCATAGTATACTTCGCCTCTTAATCCATTCCAATCAACAACTTTCTTATACACTGGAACCTTTCCAAATCTGTCCATTTCTAATTCCATCTTTAGTGCGCCTTGGAGTGTGTTTGGAGGTAAAAAGAATATTGCATTTCCAACTTCCCAGGCAACATCAAAAAAGTCTGCAGCCTGTCCTATTATAGCGTAAATTGTCACGCCTTTTATGAGTGGAGTATCAAGAAAAGCATCGATTGTCCAATCAAATCTTGTTTGCGCTCCTTCACCAAAACCAGGGAATCGTATGTCGGCCCGACCTTCGACTCCGACACCAATGTCTGTTGCCCAAGTTTCATAATATGCTGCTACTTTTGAAGATGTTGAAAATACAGACAGTATGAGTATGCTGGTGATTATTATTGTAATGACTTTTTTATACATCGATTTTATCTCCTTCTATTTTTCGTTTTGATAATCAATATAACAAAGAATATTTATTTAATGTTTAAAAATTTAGCTTGCTTTTTTCTTTCTTTTTCTACTTATCTTTACAATTTTACCCTCAAGAGTTTGAGGTGGGCTGCTCTCGATCCATTTTCCATTATCATAACAGTACCATCTTCCGGTATTTGCACCGATCGTCCAAAATCTGCTGAATTCGTCTTTAAACTTCATCTTTTTCACAACATCTTCATACGTATCTTTGTCTAGCGAGCCTTTTTGATGCCGTTCTCTTAATTTATTAAACTCCTTCTCAATCTTGCCTCGATCGTGTGATTCGATCTTATCTTCTTTGGGTTTTTTTGTAGATTTTGTTGGTTCATCGTATCTTCTGCATGAAGTACAAAAATATCGATTGTACTCTCGAATCCATGATAAATCTCTTTTGCATTCTGAACAGGTTGGTGGATATTTTTGGCATCTATGACAATAATGTCTATTATATTCATTGACCCAAGTTAATTTTTCTTCACAACTGCATATGTTCTCAGCCATGATTATCTATCTCCTGGAATTTCTTCAGGGATTGTTTGTGGAGGTGCATCCTCTGTTGGTCCAATGTAACGAGGTTGTGCTCTCCTTCTTTTAATAACAAATATTGTGATTAGTCCAAATACAACGGGAATGGCAACAAAAATAGGCCATGTTTTATCCAATTGAAGCCAAGGGAATGCAGCTTTGGGTTCCAGACTCTCCACGACCCCCTCTTCAGAAATTATTGATGTATACTCTGATATCCCGCCCTTTTTAATTTGGATTGATCTCCTTATTTCAGTGCTTCCATGCGAACCCATTAGATTAAAAATCAATAGATCCATCGAGCCGTCTTTCTTTCCAAACGTCTTTATTAGAGTCTCCCCAGAAGATGAGGGCGTAAAAATAAACTGTGGATTTGAATCTCTTCCTGAATAAAAAGAGCCTGGTATTGCACTTACAAGAGTTGGATTTCCACTTTCATCGATATTTGTTCCAATGGAGAGTCCCGATGGATTTCTGACAAATATATCTGCTGGAGGCTTTCCTTCAGATAATGCAACTATGAACGTACCTTCTCCCCAATTTTGAGCATTAGATTGAAGAGCATCCATAAGGGTAGGTATGGTAGAATCTACTCTTCTTCTAACCTCTGTTCCATCTTCAAAGGATACGTATATGGAATCAAGTTGTATTGCAGGCCAACCTCCACTAGGATCTCTCCAATTCCAGTTAGGTTGAGGCAATTCTAAATTATTTGTTCCGGCAATATTTCTCATCATTGACCAGGTCATGTCTCTAATATCTTCTGAAGAAAATCTTTCAAAAGGTTTTATTTCTGCTTGATATCTTCCGCCACCAATATCATTTAGCTCAATTCTATCTACTTCGAGTCCTGAAACTTCAAGATATGCATTATTGATTTTTCCACCATTGGGTACAGTAATCTCAATAACGTTGTACACTGGATAAGGAGATTCCATAAACCTTGAGAGATAATCTGTAAATTTATCAGCATCATAAAAATTGGTCAATTGAAAAACGATCGCTTGTGTTATTTTTATTGTTACTACTTCAGTTTTTTGATATTGTTTCCCCAACTCATCAGAATAAGTTGTCGTTATAGTAATTTTTCCATCTCCCATAGGACCTTTCGTTTTAAATGAAAAAGTCTTTACTTGAGAAGTTCCTCCAGGAGCTAATGAATCTAGATCCCAAGATTTTGAACCACTTATAAGCTCGAAATTATCACTTGAGATTTCTGTATTGATGTTTATCGCTTTACCATTACCTTCATTTTTTAAGTTAACGCTAAGTTGTAATCTTTCGTCTACAGAAACAGAAGTTTTGTCGGGTTTTGCGATTATGAAAATTTCAGGTGGCAATTCCTCCAATTTTGTTACGATTCTAAAAGTCTTTGCATCTGAATCACAGCGTTCTTGCCCATTATGAGAATAGCATCCAGTAAAAGTGATCTTCCAAGTACCGACATCGCCTCTTTCGGCAACACCTAGTGTATAGCTAATGTAAGTTTCGGATTCAAAACTTCCAATGTTATCTGTCATAGTACGAGGACCAGTGAGTTTTAGATATGACTCATAAACGCCTCTGCTTACGTATAGACTCAGATCAACTTCTTCTCCAACTTGAAATACTTCTTTTGCAAGGTATACTCCAACCTCTAGGCCCGAAGGAGCGGAACCTGATTTTAATTCAAATTGATCTGAAAATTTAAATTGGCCATCGATATAGAACTCAACTTTCCAAATACCAAGTACTTCATCAGGAGCATCTTTAATTGGTAGAGAAAAAGCCAGGGAATAATCTGTATAATAATCTAATCCTTCGCTTTTTGGGTCGTGAATTTGGATATCGCGTGGAAGAGTCGTACCATCTGGGCCAATCCATTTAAGAGTCGCAATATGTGGTACCATAACATTATCCAGAATCACTAATAGAATTGCATTTTCCTCAGTTCTATAAAATATGCTTGTAGGATTTATTGGCTTGTATGGATATTGAGATGTATCCACATCTTTGCAAAACGTATGACTGCGGATGCTATATGATGCATTTACCTCGAATGGAAAACTTGTAAAAATTAATAAAAACATTAAGAATGCCAATGTGGCAA
>JAOZGV010000127.1 GCA_026015225.1 Candidatus Bathyarchaeota archaeon | reverse complement strand
AAAGTCAAAAAATATGATCTAAAAATAGAAAGTATTTCTAATGAAATACGTAAGGATAATCTTTCTCTATTTGATGTTTTTAAGATTTCTTCCTCTTATGACTCTGTAGCTAGAGAATGGGTGAAAAATTATTCAATTACCTTTGATATAGGCTATCCGTATTTTGATGATTGTATTAATGAAAATTTAAGCATAAATGAAGCTACTGTACAGACTTTTTTGAAAATTCTTTCTACGGTTCCTGATAGCCTGATTTTAAGGAAATTTGGCTTATCCAAAGCCGAAGAGATATCTTTTCGAGCCAAAAAGATACTCGAGAAGGGCGGAATTATTACAGAACGAGGAAAAAAGGAGTTAATTCTGTTTGATAGGCGTCTGAGAAATAATAAAAATAAGATCAATCCGGGTACAACCGCAGATTTGACAGCCTCGACTCTTGCTATATCGATATTGAATGGATATAGACCGTAATCTTTATTCGTCCAATTTTCTTACGATAACAACTGGTCTATGTTCGCAATTATTCAGCATATCCCAAGAGATTTCAGTCATTTTTGCACCAAATCGTGTGGCCACATCCCATACGGTTCTTCCAGCTCCAAATTTTCTTGCTTTATTGGATATTGCAGATATTCTTAATGCATCCTCAACTTCAATATTCTTTGAAAGAGCAATAGGCGTGGATCTCGCTCTCATTTTAAAAAATCTCCCGATTATATATGCAATTGGACCAATATTGTATATTTCCTTCACAAAAGTGGGTCTTGAAGAAAAATGTATGTTTTTTAAGCTGAATGTTTTATCGCTATCTGTTATCATTACAATCAAATTTATTCTTGCTTTTTCGAAAATCAGCGATGATATTTTCTCAGCTATTTCTTGCGCATCTGTAAGGGGCAGGCATGCATATTTATAGGGTAAATTACTTACGTCAATTCCTCCCTCGGAAAAATTTTTTAAAGAATAAATCGGCCCGCAGTAAGTTAATACGGTTTGTTTGTGCGCAGAACCATCTTTCAAAGGATATCTTCTTATTCTTTCTGTATTTAATCTGTTAATTCTAGCAATCACAGTAATCAAATAACCCCAAATTTTCCTCATCCAAAATTTAGCTAAACATTTTGCAGAAAAACTCGGAACTATTTTTCCTTCATCGATCAATCTACCTAACGATGTAGAGAGAGCCTTCTCTGAAATTACGATAAAATCATTATCTTTTGCATTGGAAATTGAAAATTCAAGTAAAATTTCAAAAAAATTCGTACCGGGTAACCAATATTTAGTCCTTAATGTTTTTGTAATATACCTCATTGGATTATTTTTCCCAGTTTTCTAATTTTGATAAGGATGGTTTCTTCAAGCCTTTAATTTTTTTGTATAGCATTCAAAATTTCATAACCGGCCTCTGTTTTAGCAAACACTCCGATATTTCCCATTCTAATATTTTTCAATCGTGCGCGCTATAAACGCGCATTAATATGTCATTACTATTATTCAATTGAGAAAGAAGGGCTCCATGATTATGAAATCTGAAATATATGTAGATTATGAATATGGCGATCTAAAAGAGGTTATCGTCGGTGTGCCGTTAATGATTTATCCCGACTTGGAAGTGGCTGATTGGGCACAGGAGGCACTTAAAATACTGCCAGAGAGTGAACGTGAAAAAATGATCGAAAGATCAGGCAAATCCTCCATGGAGATTGGAAAATACGATGCCATGGAGAAGGAAAATCAAGAGCTTATCGCCATTTTTCAAAAACATAGCATCAGAGTGTGGCGACCCGAGGTTCTCACACGTGAACAGCTAGTTATCAACCTAGGGGAAGATGCCATCCGATACTGCGGAGTCGTACTCCAATACTCTCGCGACCCGATAGCAGTTATCGGAGACAATGTGATCGAACTGAATCTCGCTACTCTTACACGTATAGCCGATCTGCTAGCATATCGACAACTGTTTATGGATCGAGTATTGGGTTCAAACGCTAAGTGGTTTGCCATGCCCAAATTGGACTATAGCAAGATGTTCGAAAGCGGTAGTTATAACAAAAATACATTTCCACTACTGGAAGGTGGAGACATACATATACTTGGAAAGAAGATTTTAGTGGGTACCTCCGTTAACACCACTGTGGGCTCAAGTGAGTTGGGTTGTACTTGGCTTAAATCCATCTTAGAACCGCAGGGATATGATGTAGAGCGGGTGCTAATTAGAGAGAAGTTCTTGCATTTGGACGTGGTTCTTTCGATAGTGCGTCCTAATCTGGCTATCATTTGTCCAGATGCTTTTGTAAACGGAATACCATCATACTTTAATGATTGGAAGTTGATTGAAGTCTCTGAAAATGATGCCCAGCGGCTGGCAACTAATGGATTGCCCATTGATCCCAATCACTATATCCTTCCATACAACGAACAATACGATGGCAAACACGTCCAGAATGAACTAGAAGCGGAAGGCATTAACGTGTACCGCATTTTCTTTGGTAACCATACTGAAGACGGCGGCGCTATTAGGTGCTCAACTCATCCGTTGGTGAGAAGGCTTAGTGGATGAACTGGTGTAAATCGTATCTTTTTATTTTTAAAAAAAATATGCGTGCGCTATCGATATTATTTTAGTGCACACTAATCATTAGCACGCGCTTGACTCCGAAGTTCTTCTAAACCTCGTTAGAAGAAAATTATACATCAAAACAGCTTTCTTTGCCAGTAAGGCAAGTTGGGCCTTCTGTTTTAACTTTGACTAGAAGTGATTGGCTTGTGCAGTCTGGCAATATTTCTATTATTTCCATTGGGTGGCCAGATCTGGCTCCTTTCATCATAATTCTTTCTTGCCTTCTACTATATCGCCATATCTTTCTTGATCTCAGACTTCTCATTAGAGCTTCTTCATTCATATAATATACGCATAAGACCTTTTTAGAATCAAAATCTTGAATAATAGCAGGAATTAAATCTTCTCCCTTATCATTAAATATATATTTCACGCTTTTTGGCTCGAGTTCACTCATATTTTTATCATCATAGAAAAATTTAGTGTGCGTTCTATTATTCTTTTCTTGAGCAAACAAAATTGAATAACTATTCAATTTCTAATAGATCCAGCCGGCATTATTCCGTGACTCCGAATCCCACTCATCGCATCAATTCTTAGTAGTGACATGAGCGCGCTCACTTTTATAGTAAATTTGAACATTCTAATAGTATTAGCATTTATCTTTAAATATCAATGATAATGAACAAGATAGTGGATTAGGAAAATGAAAGCTGTTGTAAAGAGAGTACCAAAATCAGGAATTGAAATTACTGATGTTGAGGATCCAAAAGTAGGGTCTAGAGATGTCTTAGTTAACATCAAGGCAGCAGCATATTGCGGTTCTGACATTCATCAATATAAATGGGATGAGCAGGCTATCAAGGGAAATTGGGCGCTCCCTACTATCATAGGGCATGAATTTTGTGGAGATGTTGTTGAAATCGGGGAGAAGGTAAAGAGGCTTAAACCTGGAGATATTATTGCGGGTGAAACTCACATTCCTTGTGAGCAGTGCTATTTTTGTAAAACTGGAAGAATGCATATATGTGAAAATCTGAAGGTGTTTGGCGTCCACACTTATGAAGGGTCTTTCGCAGAATATGCAGTAATACCCGAAATTATCGCCTATAAATTACCCGAAGGTACATCCCATGAGGAGGGAGTACTTTACGAACCTTGTGGAGTGGCCATGCATGCAGTTCAAAGAACATATCCTGAACCGGGAGATTCTGCTGTTGTATTGGGATGCGGTCCAATTGGCATATTTATCCAGCAAATCATGAATGCGCTGGGATCAAAAGTAGTGGCAACGGACATAAAGCCGTATAGAATTGAGATCGCAAAGAAGATTGGTGCTGCTAGAGACGTTATTAATGCAGCTGAAGAAGATGTAGAAGAAAGAGTAAAATCAATATTAGGGAAACGAGGACCCGATATTGTCTTTGAAGCGGCCGGTTCTATTAATACTATTAAGCAATCATTGGAAATCGTTGCCAAATGCGGTAAAGTAGTTCTCTTTGGAGTTTGTCCTGAAAATCCAACCTTGGATACCACCTCATTTATTGTTTACAAGGAGATAGACCTTCTAGGTGTGTTTGGAAGATATATGTTCGATACATGGTATAGAGTTCAAAGACTAGTTTCTGATAAGAAAATTGACCTAACTTCTGTGATTACCCATAGTTTCCCATTAGAAAAGGCAGAGGAAGGTTTTCAGTTAATCATGAAAGGCGAAGCATCAAAAGTCATATTAACTCCTTAGGAGTTGCAAAATCGTACATTCAAGTTTAGGTGCATTTCCTGAAAATAAACCTCATCTGAATTGACCTTTTAATTATTTTTAGTGCGCGCTCAACAAGTCTTTTAATTACTGGCGAAACTATTCTAAGCATATGTTTAAACTAGAAAAAGTAATTTTTGGCAATCTGCCTTTACTCGGTATAAGTTATCAGGGCAAAGATAAAGATAGGGAATACAAAGAAAAATTCTCAGACAAAGAGGAAATCAAGAAAATAATGAAAATTGCACTTAAGAATGGTATTAGATATTTTGCTTGTTCCTCTCAAGATTTTAATGAACTTTCTCCCATCCACCTACAATCGTTAAAGGAATTAGAGGATGAACAAGATATAAGGATCCCATTAATGGCATGTGCAGGTATTCCGATGACACTAAGTGGAGAAAGAATAACCGATTACAGAAGATGGGCTACCCATCTGGCCTATGAGTTAAAATATTTTGGAAAAAACATCAGAGCGAATTATTATGAGGATCCAATATTGAATTGTCGAGATGATTGGAGAGAAAATTTTAGCACTGCCAAACCTTATGACTTAAAAGAGCTGGATAGAGGACTGAAGATTGATTGGAGTAAATGGGAGGATGAGATGATTAGGTTCTCAACTCATAAGATTGCTTGGATTGAGCCTGGATCAGAATCCGATTTTCTAGCATTGTGTAGAATGGACCTACTTGAAGAACTTCTGGATAGAACTCATGAGTTTGGATACAGGGTTCTGCTAGGCTCCCATCATTTAGGAATTACTTTTCAATTATTAAGTGAGGAGCGAGTGAAGAAGCATGATGGGTATGTTGCCCCTGTCAATAAATCTGGAATAATGATGTTTCCAACAAAAAAAGAAGTTGAAAAGTGTATAAAAAATGCTAGAAAAGAAGAAAAAATAATAGTTGGCGTTAAACCATTTGCTGGGGGAAGAATAAAACCAAAGGAAGCTTTAGAGTATGTTTATAATGAAATAGGAGTTGATATGTGCATGATCGGAACTGGATCTATAGAAGAACTTGAAGAAGATCTTGAAGTGGCTAGCACCATCCTTAGAGATAGTCAAGTGTCTAAATGATTATTTTGAGCACGCACAAATATTCCTTTTTCATTTGTAAATTATATAGGATGAAAATAATTTTATTGATGCCAGATGGAACCAGTTTATCTAAACTCGCGTAAGAAAGGTAAATTAAAAGAGAAGATTGATAGACTATATCGCATACTCGAAAGTTGTGAGATATGCCCCAGAAAGTGTAGAGTGAATCGATTAAAGGGGGAAAAGGGCTATTGCAAATCCGGCAAGGATTTGATGATCTCGAGTTTTAATGCCCATTTCGGTGAGGAAGAACCTCTTGTCGGTTCTAGCGGTTCCGGAACAATATTTCTAACAAATTGTAACCTGCTATGCATTTATTGTCAGAATTATGATATTAGTCATCTTGGTTATGGTAACGCCGTTGGTGAAGAGAAAGCGGCTGATTACATGATCTATCTTCAAGAACAAGGTTGTCATAATATTAATCTTGTAACTCCAACACACTTCACACCTCAACTTGTTAATGCGATTGATTTTGCAATAAAAAAAGGCTTACATTTACCAATAGTTTGGAACTGTGGTGGATATGAAAGTGCTGAGATTATTAAGTTTCTAGAAGGTATCGTTGATATATATATGCCCGATATGAAATATGGTTCCTCAGATTCTGCAAAAAAATATTCAGATGCTCCTGATTATGCTGAACGATGCGAGGAAGCAGTTATTGAGATGCATAGACAAGTAGGTGACTTGATAATCGAAGATGGAATTGCAAAAAGAGGACTCCTTATTCGACATCTAGTTTTGCCAAACAATGAAGCTGGAAGTGAACAAATCTTGAAATTCATTGCAGAAAAGATATCAAAAAATACCTACACCAACATAATGGATCAATATAGGCCTGCTTACAAAGCACATGAATATGAAAAGTTGAGAAGAAGACCAAATTTAAAGGAATATAAAGCTGTTGTTGAATTAGCAAAAAAATTTGGTTTAGAAAGAGGAGAAACTTTTAGACACTCTCTCCGATTATGGTAAAAAAGCTCTGGAGAATGAAGATAAAAATTTGTAATAGTTGGCATTCAGATATTTAAAATACGAGGCAATTCGAGAATGAAAATGACGGCGTAAACAAATACAAGCACGCACACTTTATTAAAAAACTTCCCCACTCATTGTCCAATGAAGTTAGATACTTATAAAAAAAATATTGATAGGTTCTAGTATTATAAAACATAGCGTCTGCATCGCTGGCAGTACCATCTCCTTGTTCGTTTATCATAGAACAAGAATTCTTTACATTCCTCGCATCTGGGAGGGCCTCCTCTTGGTCTTGAATACATAGCCGCCGCAACTATGGGTACAGTTAGCAATATTAAGACTGCAATAAATATTGGAATGAATGGATATTGACTTGCAGATGATATTTCAACTTCAGTAGTAGCTGTATTATCTGTTCTGTCTTGCTCCCAAATTTGTTGATCAGGATCAATGGTTGCAGTGATGGTGTATCTCCCTACTTCTGCACTTGAGGTATTCCATGAGTAAGTTACATTTTTTGTCTGACCGGGATTCAATGTTAAGGATTGACTATTGATTAAGGTACTATCGTACCTAATTTCTAGATCAAAGGTTCTTTGGACAGATCCTTGACTCTCTACTGTGGTTGTAATTTCATTTATGTCCCCTTGAGTCACTCTTTCATGCTCAGCTGCTAGATATGTCAGTGCAATATCATTATAAATTAAGCCTGGTTCTAGGTTTATGGTGGTTGAGGCTGAATCTGTTTTTATATAATCTATACGTGTTTGTGAAACAAGATCGCTAGATTCTACCGCTTCTTTTGTTTGGGCTGTATAAGTAACATTCCACTCTCTTCCTATTGAAAGCGTACCAATATTCCATTTGAGAGTTATCCCATTATTTGTGATTGTTTCATCAGGATTTTTTGAAGCGTCTCCGTTATAAGATAGATAAGAAGGTATGGTCTCAGAAACAACGATATTTGTGCCGGCAATATTTAAAAAGCTCGCAATATCTTCAAAAATATCTCCAAGATCTTCTGAGTTTGGAGCAAAGTAGTATTTACCTCCTGTGGTGTTTGCGATCAACTCAAGTCTTTTTTCGTTTACATCTTCTCCCAACCCTATAGTATAAATGATGATGCCTTTGTTTTTGGTTTGATCGGCTAAAGATTCGAAATCACTGTCTGAAAGAAAAGATGGATAATTGTGTGCTCCGTCTGTTAGAAGAATTTCTACTAAAGGTACACCCGCTCTTGGAGAATCAGTCAGAATTTCATTAGCTGTTACGATAGCATCATAAATATTCGTAGATCCCGATGCTATTATATCATCTATTTCAACTTTTAAAAGATCCTCATTTGCAGAATTCATGAATTGTAAGTCAAAATTTATTTTTGGATCGTTGCTAAATGTTACTAGACTGACCTTATCAACATCAAAGGTATAATCTAAGAATGACTTTGCTGCTTCTTTTGCATCTATAATCTTATCGCCGCGCATGCTACCGGATTTATCAAGGATTAAAACTACATCGATAGGGGCTAAGGTTATGTCCCCTTCACCAGTAAGTTTGATTGTGACAGTTATTTTTTGTTCTTTAAGAACACGCGTTGGTGAAATAGTTTTTGTTCCCTCAATATGTGGGGCTTCAAGTGATATAGTATCTTGAATGCAAATTGGAATTATTGAAAGTAGGATTATTATAAATAGAATTGAAATCTTTCTTATCATTCTGATCACTTTAATACTAAATATATTGTTCTTTTGTTAGCCTTAAAATTATTGAATATGCATCCTTAAATCAAAACACTCATTATTAGCATCATCTATTTAGATAATTCTTAAGCAAGTAGAAAAAAATCTGATATATCTATATATACTTAGGTAGTTTTGAATGCCAGTTAAAAAGAAGATCACTTCTGAATTTTATGATGTAGTCGATCCTTTGGCTAAGGCTTTTGATGATATTGAAAAGGATACGAAAAGAGTTGTTGAGACTGGGATTATTATTTAAAGTAACTTTAGAGAAGTTGTAATTGGTGTCAGAAGAATTACCAGACGTACTTCCATGAAGATGCTCAGTTCTGTATTAGGCTTTAGCGCGCGCGCTGGAGGACAATTCCGCTTTAGATTGATGGCTCCAAATAACGAAATTATTGCAGTGGGGGAGGCATATAAAAGCAAAGGTGCCTGCATGAAAGGAATAGAATCAGTGAGAACTAATGCTCTGATGGCTCAAATTATAGATCGGACAAAGAAATAATTATCTAATTGAAAATACGCAATTTAATTAACTTTTTAGAATTTGGATTAATATAAATTCGCATCATACATTCTTCGAATCCTGCAACATTATTGGTATCATTAACAATGCAGAAAGAGAGGCAATCGCTCCTAAAGCAAACCATCCATGAGAGAATGAATTAGTTAGATCTAGTATAAGACCAAAGATAAATGGACCTAATACACATCCAGAAATCGTCATAAAGTTTAGAATGCCTGTAGCGGTTCCTAGAACTTTTAAGGGGAACCACTCTGATAAAAGCGATGGGCCAATCCACCACACCGCAGAAAAGAATGGGATGGGAATAAACAAAGCTATAGCTGAATAAAGATCAGATGGCACAACGATCGAAAAAAATATGCAAGCTAATCCTGAACCAAATATTCCTAAAAAAACTATGGGACTTCTCTTATGGAGAATTCTATCGGCAATAAATCCGCCAATGGGCGTTCCAAAAATTCCAGCAAGCGCCAGTAAAGAGGATATTGAGCCTGCATAAACTTCGGATAAATTCACTATCCTTACAAGGTATGTTGGAATCCAAGTAAGAGACCCTATAAATGCAGCGCCACCTCCTACTGTAGCTATACAAACTAGCCACATGCGTAGATCTCTCAGCACAAAGCCATAATATGATCCAACTTCTCTTCCCCCGTCAACCACTTCGCCTTCAAAAGTCTCATCAGGTTTTTCTCTTAGAAGAAATAATGAAGGTATGGCAATAATTATGGATGGAATCCCTAATATCCAGAAAGACCAACTCCAACCACCAAAAAATGAAGATATGGCAGCAGAAGATGAAAGGGCAATAAAAGTTCCAAATGAAACCGAAATTTGGAAGAAACTTATTGATATGGCCCTATCCTTTGGAGGAAACCATCTTAATATCAATGCTGAACCTGGAGCAAAAATGCACCCAGCGGCTAGACCTTTTGAAAATCTATAGATAAGAACCTCTGAAAAAGATCCGGCAAAGCCAGTAAGTATGCATAAGATCCCTGTCAGGACCAAGGAGATAGTAAAAATTCGCTTAACCCCAACTTTATCCGAAACGAATCCGATTGGCAACTGTATAGCCAAATAGCCCATAAAAAAACCCGACATAAGCATTCCAGCTTCAGCATGAGTCAGATTTAATTCAATACTCATCTCTGGAATAAGGGGAGGATATGCCATTCTAGCCATATAGGTGGTTGCAAATGCTAAAAATGCCAAGGATAGAATAACCCATCGATATCTACTGATCAATTAGTCCAACACATCGCTCTAATAGACTGGATAAGAATATAAAACTTGTAAAATTTTCATAAATATTCAGAATTTAAGAGACAATTAAGATGATGTTGTAAAATTATTTCAGGCGCGCGCTTTTATTTATTAAAGATGTGTACGCTCGTTTTCAAATAGAATTATTTTTTTCAGATCTCTATCTTTATGGTTTCACCATCTATTTTAACGGGATAAGTCTTGATGTTATGAGTCTTAATATTAGACATTAACATTCCAAACCAATGCATAAAATCTGAGGGGCGAGGTCGAGGAATTGGATCACTCAGAATCTCACCTGTAGTCAAATCAAATTGAGCATTATGCATTGGACAAGTTACTATATATCCTTCTGATGTACCCTTGTCTAAGGGCGCATTCATATGTCCACATCTCCTATCAATCGCAAATATTTTTCCCTCATAGTTGCAAAGAACGATCTCTTTACCACTTACCTCGATCGCTTTCATACCGCCAGGAGGCAACTCGTTTATTTTTCCAACTTCAACTTGCATCTTATTCACTTTTTTATTTCATGAACAGGGATCTGTTTAAGTTCATCGGAATTTGTTACATCCTTATGGACAAAAAGTCCACACCAACATCTTTTCATCGCATCAAAATGTTCTCTATGAAAAGGTATACATGGACAGACAATTCTCATGTTCTCTTCTCTATCTTTTGAAAGTCCTTGACAAGGGCAAAAAGGAATTCCATGTTTTTGTTTCAATTTTACCTCTTGCTCCAATAAGAAATCAACTAGGTCTTTATCTGGACTGAATTTATACCCTAAGGGGTCAACAACTCTTTGATAAAGAAATTTTAAAGCTTTTTTTCTGGATTCTATATTCATCCTTATTTTCCTTCTGTTAGCCCACATAACTTCGAATACTTGTCCGGATCATATCCTATAACCACTTCTTCGCCAATTTTTACAAATGGAAAAGCTACATTGCCATATTTACTCATTTCATCACGAATTTTGTCTTGTTCTTCCTCGCCAGCTAGATCGTAATCGACAAAATTAAATTCGATATTTTTCTCTTTGAAGAATTGTTTCGTCTTCCTGCACCAAGGACAAGTGCTCAAAGTATACATAAATATTTTTTCCAAGACTTTTCCTCCTAAATTTTTACATATATTTTTCCTTCTAGTAATTTAGTCTGATAAACTTGTATTTTGATCTCTTTTGCGTCTAAGAATTCGCCTGTTTTAATATCGAAACCCCAATTATGACACGGGCATCTTATTATACAATCTTCTAATACGCCTCCAGCCAATGGACATGCCATATGTGCGCATTTATTTGAAATAGCATGAATTCGTCCCCCCTGCTTGATAAGAAGGACAGGTAATCCTTTAGGATATATGGCAGCTTTTTTGTTTTCTAGTAATTTATCTGCATCAATTGTTGAAACCCAAGAGGGTTCGGCTATTGTCATCACAACTCCTTTAAAATATTTCTGATGTCTAGTTTGTACTAATAAAGGAAAAAATATTAAAGCGCAAATCAAACAATGGAATTACTTATTATAAATCTTTATTATATTAATCGATTTTCACTCTGTGAATATTAATAGTTCTACAAATACTCCGCAGCTAGCGCTCTGTTGCCAGATTTAAACCTATTTTTTCGGTTTAAAAGACAAAAAAAGCGGTATTAAAAAGAGCTAGTAAGGAAACTATCCATTAAATTGCACACACATTCAGATTAGCCCATTGCTATGACTCCGAATGTGTGATGCTCTTATCAATTAACCTGACTGATACTGATATGAAAAAAGAAAAATTTTGCAATAAATAGAGAACTCAATCAGACTTTTGATAAATGCGATTCTAATTTTAGAGCGTTTCTATGTTCAATTTATATAACTATGCATATTACTTGACGTCTATTTTGTGGCTACTTGCCTTTTTACTTCTTTTTTCTAGAGTTACCTCTAGAACACCATTCACATAAAGTGCTTTTGTGCTATCAGGCTCAATCTGTGTGGGCAATTCAACTTCCTTGAAGTATTTCCTCTTCTGAGTGTCTACAGAGATAATTAAAGAATTCTCAGTCAATTCTAGGTTAATATCTTTTTTTTCAACACCTGGGACTTCAGCTACAATTTTTACAGTGCCATTCTCATCGAATGTATCAACTAATGGTTCGCGTTCAGCCTTTACCTCTAATCCGCGTTTTGGCATCCCAAAGGCCGAAGTCCTTGTTTGCTTTATATTTCCAAACTCCCTTATCACTGGTTTACCATCAGGTCCCATAGTCATTGAATAACCATACACGAAAGGACCCATTCTTTTTACTGTACTTCCATCGGGAAGTTTTTCATCTCTTATAAGCTCTTTAGGAATCGACTCCCCCATTTCTCTGAGCATATCTTCCATCATCTGATCGATATCTTCAAAAAAACCTCCTGAAAAAAATGGGGATCTTCGCTTTCGTCTGAACCAATCAGGAAAATCATCCCATGCCAATTATAAATCACCTAAAAAATTAGATTCTCAATTATTTCTTATTTTTTATTTAAAATATTACCATGATATAAATTAAATTTTATGTGATAGAACTAAGTTATTTCAACTTTTCAAGTGGCACGTAACAATTTTTAGGTCTATTTGGTATTATATGTCTTGTCGTTTTTGGAGGAAATTTATTTCCTAAAAGCGCATAGTTTATGACTTCTTCTTTTGAAATTGAACCAAATGAGAGAGCTGCTATCGCTCTTCTTTTTTTGACCATATTCTTTGCTGATTCTTCTGAATAAAAATATGCAATTTTGGCCCGACTTTTTATGAGCCGCATTGCTTTTTCTCTTGTAAGATTCAATTTGAATACTCTTTCTTTATAAAGTAACTTTGAATAGCTATTTTTTTTCTCATCGATATCAAAAAAATATTTCTTATATAACCGAAGTGGATCGATTACAGAATGTATGATTATTGGATACCATGTTTCAATTTGAACTTCTTCATTATCTAGATAATCCACTGAATATGCAGCAATTTGTGAACATCCTAAAGATTTCAGAATATTTACTCTATGGTGACCATCCAAAATAATATTGTATTTATTTTCGATTATTATAGGGTCTTTTTGAAATCCATCTCTAATTAGTTTGGATCTTAGCTTATAGAAATTGGAGGGATTGATCTTTTCATGTTCTTATAGAAATTGTATTGGAAACAGTCTAGTCGAATTGACTATCTGATCCTAGCTTGCACCTCTTTAATATTAATTATCTTAAGATATATTTGGACTGAAAAAAAAGGGTAGGGAAAATTAAGACACGGTTCCCAACCAAGGATATAGATCTTTTAGTTTCTTCATAGCCTTCGCTACTTCTTCCTTCGGGTACTCGTAGGGTTGCAGATTACCTTGAAGATAGTCGTCATAAGCTTTCATATCAAAGTGACCATGACCACAAAGCAGGAAGAGCAATGTCTTCTCCTCTCCAGTCTTCTTGCATTTCAATGCTTCATCAATAACACCTTTAATGGCATGAGTTGGTTCTGGAGCAGGTATTTCACCCTCGCTTTTGATGAAGAGTCTTGCGGCGTCGAAGACTTCCACCTGATTATAAGCTCGTGTCTCCAAGATCTTCGCTTGATTCAAGACGCTTAGCGTAGGGGCTATGCCGTGGTAGCGCAGGCCTCCAGAATGTATCGGTGGTGGTATAAAATCATGTCCTAAGGTATGCATCTTTACTAGAGGGGTAAGTCTCGCAGTGTCACCATGATCGTAAGCGTATTCTCCTCTTGTAATAGAGGGGCAAGCTGTAGCCTCTGTAGCTATAAACTTTATGTCCTTTGGTGCTTTTCCTGAGACTTTATCATAATAGAATGGCCACATGAGACCTGAGAAGCTACTGCCTCCACCTATGCACCCGATGATTACGTCGGGATAGTCGTCTACCAATTCAAGCTGTTTTTTGGTCTCCTGTCCAATCACTGTTTGATGCGTGAGGACATGATTGAAAACGCTGCCTATAGAATAATTAGCTTCTTCATGATTTAGAGCATCTTCTACAGCTTCGCTGATAGCGATTCCTAAGCTCCCAGAATTATTGGGATCTTCTTCTAGAATCTTTCTACCTGCGTCTGTTTTATTACTTGGGCTTGCATGCACCTCGGCATTCCAGAGTTCCATCATAATCCTTCTGTAGGGCTTCTGATCGTAGCTAACTCTAACCATGTAAACGGTACATTCTACATCAAAAGTCATGCAACCAAAGGATAACGCTGAACCCCACTGGCCAGCTCCCGTTTCCGTGGCTAGACGTTCTTTTCCCTCCTTCATATTGTAGTAAGCTTGGGCAACCGCAGTATTGGGTTTGTGACTTCCTGGAGGGCTGACGCCTTCGTTTTTGTAATAAATCTTGGCGGGGGTCTTCAAAGCTTTCTCCAGCCCAAAGGCTCTGATAAGGGGGGTAGGTCTCCAGAGACGGTAGACTTCTCTCACTTCTTCTGGAATGTCTATCCACCTTTCCTGACTCATCTCTTGAGCGAGGATCTCCTTTGGAAATATTTGGGGGACGATCCCTGGTCCAGGCTCTTTCGTCGCTGGATCTATCAATGGTGGCATCGGTTTAGGCAGGTCAGGGAGAATACAGTACCATTGCTTGGGTATATCTTCTTCATCCAACAATATTTTTCTCTTTTTATCAACCAATCTGGTCTTCTCCGTAACTTTTAGGATTTTATTAGACCATTTCTTATTTTAAGAACTTATTAAGTCTTATTTGTACCATTAAGTACTCATATAATTCCCTATAATAATTGAAAAAAACATAAAAAAAGTGCGTGCTGGTTAAAAACCCGATCAATAAAGCACGCTCTAACCTTATAGAATGCTATTTAAGTGGATTATCTTCTGCTTTATCTGAAAAATGATCTTTTATATCCTTGTCATAAAACGCAGTGAGTGCAAAAGCTTGAGTAGCCATTGATAATTTTAACTCATCGGAGACGTCCCCACCTACTTTTTTTATCTCTTCCAAAAACAAATCATATTGATTAGGAGATGTGAGAACAGTAACTCTACCATAAAGAAATGAGGCTTTAGCTGCGGTTCTAGCAAGGGCAACTCCTCCCAAGTCTATATGGCTTGCTGCTTTTGATAAATTATATTTACCTCTTTGGACCATTTCTTCAAATGGGTAGAAATTAATCACAACCAAATCAATTTTTTTTATCTTATGTTTTTCCATATATTCCTTATGTTCGAGATTTCTAGGATTCCCGATGATACCAACGTGAATCATAGGATGCAATGTTTTAAAAAGTCCGTCTGGCCCCTCATGCATATTTGTATAATTTGAGATGTTAATGACTTTATGCCCCATCTTCTTGATAATATCTGCAGTCCCGCTAGTTGAGATTAGTTCAACATTCCATTTCACTAACTCATTTACTAATTTGTTAAGCCCTTTTTTATCAAAAACTGAGATTATCGCTCTTTTTATCAATATGAAAACCTTTTGAATAAAAATTCAATATTCTGCTAAACCAATTTAAATCATTCATAATTCCTAAATTGGTGGTTATTAAAAACATCTCAATCTTTTTTAGATTAGTTGCTTTTACTGTATTTGAAATTAAATGAAAACAAGAATTGGAATTCTCACAAGAAATAAAAAATCATGGTGTTCTTCTCAGCTTAGGGGAGCTTTAGATGATCGGAATATTGAGGCTATCTGTTTTAATTTTACAGATTTAGTAGCAAGAGTCAACGATAAACCATACGTCTCTTTTGAAAACTTAGATTTACTGAAGGACCTTTCTGCTATGATCGTGAGGCCTATAGGGCGGTGTTCATTAGAAGAGATCATATTTCAACTGGATCTGCTTCATAAGCTATATAAGAATGGGTTAAAAGTCATTAATCAACCATCGGCGATAGAAAAAGCAGCTGATAAGTATTATACTTTATCAATTTTCGAAGAATCGGGTTTGCCAGTCCCTAAAACTATCGCAACAAGAAATATAGAAGAAGGTTTAAAGGCGTTTAGAGATTTTGGTGGGGAGGCTATTATCAAACCGCTATTCGGCTCTAAAGGTATAGGTACAGCTAGAATTTCAGATATGGATGTAGCGGAAAGAACTTTTAGAACTTTAAAATTCTATCGAAATGTGATTTATATTCAAGAATTCATTCCCCATCAAAACAAAGATGTAAGGGCTTTTGTTATCGGAGATGAGGTTATAGCCTGCATGCAGAGAATTGCAAACTCATGGAAAACTAATGTTAGTAAGGGCGCTAAACCGATTAAGATGGATAGCAGGGCAGATATAGAAGATTTGAGCATAAAAGCTGCCCAAGCTATTGGATGCGAAGTTGCTGGTGTTGATCTTATTGAAACAGAAAAAGGTCCAATAATTATTGAAATAAATTCTCAACCAGGTTGGTCTGGTCTCCAATCTACAACTGATATAGATATTGCAGGCAAAATTATTGATTATGTGATACAACAAGTAAAGCGTTGATTGTTACTTGCAAATTTCTGGTTTTAACCCAATCAATATTATTGTCCTAAATTAGTTAAACAAAAAACATTTTAAATAAAAATGAAATATCAGAACTTTATTCAGACAGGATTTTAATCCATTTTCTCTAGATAATCTTATGGAGTTTTTTTATGATGAAAAAAATAGTTGTTATGGGAAGAGGCGGAACAGGAAAAACAAGCTCAGTAGCATTGATGGCTAAATATTTTATTGAAATCGGTGAAACCCCAATACTCTTGATAGATGCAGATCCAGATCAAAATTTAGGTGACCTAGTCGGAGCAGATGTAGAGAAGACTATATCTGATGTTCTCTACGAATTCATGGATGAAGGCGGTAGTGTTACAGGCGCCTCGCCACTGGAAAGATTAGAGCCAAAGATACTTGAAAAGATATTCGAAGGAGATCTCTTTGATTTAATAGTCATCGGAGCTAAATGGAAGGAAGGATGCTATTGCATGCCAAATAACATTTTAAAGAAAGTAATCCCGACTCTAGCTAACAATTACAAATACGTTCTAATCGATTCCCCGGCTGGATTAGAACACCTAAATAGAAGGATAACCTCCGACGTTGATTATATTATAGATATATTAGATTCGTCGAAAAAATCATTTGAACATTTCAAGAGGGCTTATCGAATAATTAAAGAAGTTAAAATAAAATTCAAAGAAATATTTCTTATTGGGGGGAATCGTTTTCCTGATAACTTAACCAAGAGAGCAGAAGATATGGGAATGAAATATCTTGGAAAAATCAATTATGATGAGAATGTTGAATCTTACGTTATTGAGGGCAAATCATTACTAAAATTGCCACAAACATCGCCGGCTTATTTATCCATTAAAAGCATTATGGAAAATATATTATGACTTTTAAAAAACAACATTAGCTATAACAACCCACAAATAATATTTATAACTGTGTTATAGTATTTTTATCACGGTATAAAATGTTTTTTAATGAATGCGAAATTAAAAAAATGTTAACATTTCGCTTAAGATTGGTGGGGGGCAAAAATGACTAGAAAGAATGTGGATTTGAAGATCAAAGAGTTAAAGTCAAATCTTGGTATAATGAAAGATCTCAGACTATCAGTTGGAAAAGTGATAGATGACTCTTGGGAAGAAACTATTGGCCCCACACCTTACCCATCAATTACTGATTTAAGAAATTGGGATATGAAAATACTTCAAAAATACAAACCATTCTATATGCCTTTTTGCGACCTTTGTTGTCTCTGTACTTATGGCAAATGCGATTTGAGTAATAATAAAAGAGGCGCTTGTGGGCTAAATATGGAAGCTCAACAATCAAGGATAGTACTTCTTGCTGCATGTATAGGCGCTGCTACCCATACAGCTCATGCAAGACATCTCGTTGATGAGTTAATAGAAAAATTTGGAAGAAATTATCCTTTAGATGTAGGAGGCACCAATGTTGAAGTTGAAGCTCCTGTTACTAGATTAGTGACAGGTATCAGACCAAAGACACTGGGTGACTTGGATACTATTCTAGACTATTTAGAAACCCAGATAAACCATTTGCTTTCAGCAACTCATACGGGTCAAGAAGGAAATAATTTAGACTTTGAATCTAAGGTTTTACAAGCAGGTATGGTTGACCAGGTGGGGATGGAAATTGCTGATATGGCGCAAGTCTCATGTTTTGGTTTTCCTAAAGCTGACCCAAACGCTCCTCTTGTGGATCTTGGTTTTGGTGCAGTCGATCCTACAAAGCCCACTATTATGGTTGTAGGTCATAATGTCCCCCCAGCTATTGGAATTATGGACTATCTTAATGAAAAAGGATTATATGGAAAAATTGACGTTTGTGGTTTATGCTGTACTGCGCATGATATTACAAGATATAGCTCTAAAGCAAAAATTGTTGGACCTATATCATGGCAGCTCCGATTTATTAGGAGTGGGCTCCCAGATATTTTAGTTGTTGATGAGCAATGTATTCGTGCAGACTCGTTAGAAGAGGCAAAAAAGATAAAGGCACCATTAATTGCATCTAGTTCAAAAAATTGCCTTGGTTTAGAGGATAGGACAAAAGACCCAGTTGACGAAATTGTTAATGACTTAGTTAGCGGTCAAGTTGATGGCGTGCTTATTCTTGATCCTGAAAAGGTCGGGGAAGTAGCAGTAAGAACTGCAATGGAAGTTGCTCCAAAAAGAAAGAAGTTCAAGATTATTCCAGAGATAAAAGACCTCATTGAAATTGCGAAGAAATGTAATTTGTGTAATGAATGCAGAAGGGCATGTCCTAATGATCAAGAAATTCCTAAAGCCATGGTAAGTGCAGGAAAAGGCGATTTAACTAAATTAGAAAAAATTTATGAAGAATGTATAGGATGTGGCCGTTGCGAATACGTCTGTCCTAACGAATTCCCAATTCATAGCTTCATTGTCAAGGCTGGGGAGAAGAAGATGAAACAAGAGCAATATAAAATTCGTGCAGGAAGAGGCGCAATTCAGGATGTGGAGATAAGAAGAGTAGGGCAACCCATAATCTTCGGAGAGATACCAGGTGTTGTCGCATTTGTAGGATGTGCTAATTATCCTAAGGGTGGAGAAGAAGTCGCAGAGATGATAGAGGAATTCGCAAAAAGACGATTTATAGTGGTTACATCCGGCTGTGCTGCCATGTCTGCGGGAATGGTAAAGGACGAAGATGGAAAATCGCCTTATGAAAAGTATCCTGGAAATTTTGATGCAGGAGGACTAGTGAATGTAGGTTCCTGTGTATCCAACCCTCATATAGCGGGTGCTGCAATAAAAATTGCTAGTATTTTTGCTAAGCGAAATCTTCGAGGAAATTATGAGGAGATCGCAGATTACGTTCACAATAGAGTCGGTGCAGTAGGCATTGCTTGGGGAGCTATGTCTCAGAAGGCCGCATCAATAGCGAGTGGATTTTGGCGATTGGGAATACCGGTTATAGTAGGCCCACATGGTTCAAAATATAGACGTATGCTACTTGGTAGAAAAGATCGTAAAGAAGATTGGTATGTTTATGATTCGCGAACTGGCGAACGAGTATATGGAGGCCCTGCACCCGAGCATCTATTCTATGCTGCAGAAACTAAAGAGGAAGCTATGGTTATGATTGCAAAATTATGCATGCGTCCAAATGATAATACAAAAGGAAGAGCGATCAAGCTCTCCCATTATATCGATCTTCACAAACGTTTCTACGGTACTATGCCTGATGATATTCATCTATTTGTTAGACGCCTATCAGATATTCCAATAACTATGAAGGATGAGATTGTAAGAATACTTGATGAGAAAGGCTGGAAAGAAAGAATAATACCAGATCCCACTCTCTTACCAAGAATGGTTAGGAAGAAGGCAAATAAAAAATGAGTGATGCGCCCTGGCAGAAAGCAGAAGTTGCAGGAACCAAGAGAGCCCTGCCTTTAGTAAAACCAGAAGTAGTACTGGCCATGTTGAAGAGATCAAAGCATCCAATTCTAGTTGTTGGTCATAAAATTGTTGAGATAGATTTGGATGGGAAAAAGTTAATAGACTTTGTAATTGATATTGCAAAAGCTGGAGAAATTCCTATTGTTGCAACAGCCCACTCTGTAAAGGAATTTCTTAATAGAGAATTTCAATCAGTTGCATCCATGCCTGTCATGGATGTGGCGAATAGATTAACTGATCCGGAATGGAAGGGATTAGATGGAAAAGGGACCTACGATCTAGCTTTTTTTATTGGGTTACCATATTATATGGAATGGCTAATCCTCTCAGGATTAAAGAATTTCTCAGGAAATCTCCAGACTATAAGTTTAGATGGTTTTTACCAGCCTAATGCAACATGGTCCATTCCAAATATTTCATCAAAAGAGTTGAGAGAATTCTTTGAGGCGCTAATATTGAAATTGGGAGGCCAATAATTTGTCAATGTTTGAAGATATACCTGTTGACATAGGAATTGTATATGAAGGAGAAAGAATTAGGAAATCAGATTTGTTTATAGAACTTGGGGGACCAAAAGTAGAGAACAAGTTTGAATTGGTAAGAGTGAAAAAACCTAATGAGGTAAAAGACGGGCAGATCAAGATCATTGGGAAAGACATATCAGAATTCGAAGAAGGAAGTAGCATTCCTATAGGTATCTTAATAGAAGCTGCGGGAAAACAACTAGAGGAAGAACTTGAAGGCGTAATAGAACGTCGAATCCATGAATACGGCAATTATATTGAGGGATTTATGCACCTCAATCAAAGATATGATATATGGATGCGATTGGGAAAAAGATCCTATAAGAAAGGCTTGAATTCATTCAAGATAATTGGAGAAGTACTATTTCGTCTTTTTAAAAGCGAGTTGCCATTTATAGAATCAATGCAGGTTACCTTTATCACAGATCCTAAGAAAGTGGAAGAAATGTCAAAAGAAGCTATGAAGATATACGAGGCGAGAGATGCAAGAGCTAGGAAATTGATAGACGACGATGTAAATGAATTCTATGGTTGTGATCTATGTCAGTCTTTTGCTCCAACACACGTATGCACTATAACCCCGCAAAGATACGCAAATTGTGGTGCTATAAGTTGGTTCGATGGCAGAGCAGCCGCTCGTATAGATCCAAAGGGTCCAATATATACGATAGAGAAAGGTGAATGCATAGATCCTGTTAAAGGTGAATATTCCGGTATAAATGATAATGCAAAAAAGAAATCATTAGGAGAAATCAATCGCGTGTGGCTCTACTCAGCTTTTGGATATCCACACACCTCATGCGGTTGCTTCGAGGCAATAGCCTTTTATATTCCTGAGGTTGACGGCTTAGGAATAGTTCATAGGGATTTCCAAGGAAAAACAGTGAATGCATTGCCATTTTCTACTATGGCTGACTCTACGGCAGGAGGAAGACAAATTGATGGATTCCACGGCCTTTCAATTGAATATATGAGATCCCCAAAACTTCTTCAAGTAGATGGTGGATGGAATAAGATAGTATGGATGCCTAAAGTTATGAAAGAACGTTTGGCTGATTATATTCCAAAAGACATTATCGATAAAATCGCAATTGAAGATGATGTTAGTTCAATAGATGAATTAAAAGATTTTCTAAAATCTAAGGATCATCCTGTCGTTGAAGGCTGGAAGGAGTTGGCTTTTGAGGAAAAAGTTCCCGAAGAAGAAATTTCAATAGAAACAACTTCTCCTGCCATGGGTATGCCTGTGGCCGGTGGTGGATTTAAGATTATTTTAAAAGATGCGAAGATTCATGCAAAAAAGATTATTATTCGTACTCCAAAGAAGAAGTAGTTGATATTAAATTGGCTGAAAAGAAAAGAGAAGAAGGTCAGCTTAAGATAGGTTCAGAAAACAATTTTATTGATACTTTAGGGAAATTCCAAGAATTGGAATTAGAGGATGTAGAGTTAGAAATCGGTGAACTTGAACTCTGGATACAACCTGGTACAGGAGCAGTTGCTATCCAATCTACTGAGAAGAAGTCAAAACCATCCCAGATTGTTGAAACGAAATTTGAACCTCCAATAATGGAATATCCAGGGCAAGTTTTAGAAGTTATATTGGGTGCTACAAAGGGTGAAGGAGGTAGCCGATCTAAGACTTTCACTATTGGAGGAGAGAGAACTCTACCTTACTATAGTTTTGAATCAAATATGCCAAATCCCCCCGTCATCTCTTTTGATGTTTTTGACACAAAGATACCGCTAGCAAAGCCTGTAAGAGCACAAGTTGAGGAGGTTTTGGAGGATCCACCTGCTTGGGCAAAATTATCAGTCGATAAATTTGGAGCTGAAATGGTTAATTTACACCTCATCAGTATTGATCCTCTTATAAAAGATACATCTCCAAAAGAAGCGGCTAAGACAGTAGAGAATGTACTTCAAGCTGTAGATGTTCCAATAGCTATTGGTGGTTGTGGTGATCCGTCCAAGGACATGAAAGTTTTTGAGAAAGTTGCTGAAGTCTCAGAAGGAGAGAGACTTCTGTTCAATTCAGTAACACTCGATATGGATATCGAAAAGATGGCAAATTTAATGAACAAATATGGACATATTGTTATTGCTTTCACTTCAATGAATCTAGATGATGCAAAGGAACTCAACCGCAAGCTTTTCGAATTTATGCCAAGAGAAAGGATAGTGATAGATACAACAACGGCTGCCTTGGGATATGGACTGGATTACGCTTTTACCGTAATGGAGCGAACTAGAATATCGGGATTAATGGGTGATGATCAGTTGCAAAATCCAATGTCCTCTGGAACTACGAATGCATGGGCGGCAAGAGAGGCTTGGATGAAAATGGAGCCAGAGTGGGGTACTAGAGAGCAACGAGGTCCCATCTGGGAAACAGTTACGGCACTCACTCTACTTTTAGCAGGAGTTGACTATTTTATGATGATGCATCCGAGCGCAGTAAGAACTGTAAAGGATGTCATTGGTAATTTGATGAAATCAAAAATATCAAAACCGGAAAAGTATGCAGAATGGATTAAAATGAAAATTTGAGGGTTTCACAATGTCAGAGAGAGAAACTAAAAAAAGCAGTATAAAAGAAATAAGTCCTTTAGACGTTTACAAGCTTTTACCAAGGACAAATTGCAAGGTGTGTGGTGAAGAAAACTGTATGGCCTTTGCCACAAAATTAGTAAATCAAGAAATTCTTCTTGAAAGCTGTACACCACTGCTTGAAGAGGGCAAGTACAAAAAAAATTATCAAAAAATTTGGGATATGGTCAAACCCCCGGTCAGAAGCGTTACCATTGGGACAGGAGAAAATGCAGTTACTATCGGTGGGGAGTTTGTTATGTACCGTCATGAGTTCACTTACTATAATCCAACTGCTATTGCAATTGACATTTCCGATGAGATGACAAAAGAAGAGATAGGAAATAGATCTAAACTAATCCAAAATTTTGAATATCATTATATAGGCCAAAATCTTCGACTTGATTTAATCGCAGTAAGATCAACTTCTAGTGTTCCAGAAAAATTTTCAATCGCGGTAAAAGAGGTCATTAAAAATACCAATCTTCCATTGATTTTATGTTCACATAATCCCGAAGTTGTAAAGGCAGGACTTAAAGCAAGTGAAGGTAAAAGGCCTTTAATTTATGCTGCAACCAAGGATAACTGGTTAGAAATGACCGAATTAGCATCAACTTACAACTCCCCTCTTGTTGTATCTGCCCCAAATGATCTCGATCTTCTGCGCTCACTTTCAAATACAATTTTGGAATATGGTATTGAAGATATTGTCCTTGATTCAGGAACTTTCCCGAATGAAGGATTGGGTAAGAATATAAATAATCTAACGATGCTTAGACGCGCGTCCTGCAAAAAATATGATGAGCTTCTAGGTTTTCCATTGATGGGAAATCCGATGGTTGTATGGTTTGAAAATACAAAATCTATAGAGGATGTAAAGTGGAAAGAGGCATATTTGGCCTCAATGTTAATAACTCGATATTCTGATATTATTGTTTTACATAGTCTCGATGGATGGGTTCTATTACCATTAGTGATCTTACGAGAAAATCTTTATACGGATCCAAGAAAACCAGTCGCAGTAGATGCAGAGTTGAAAGTTATTGGGAAACCAAATGAAAATTCCCCAGTATTGTTTACGACGAACTTTGCTCTCACGTATTACACTGTTGCTTCTGATATCGAAAAAATTGATTGTTATTTGATTGTGATCGATACCGAAGGTCTATCAGTAGAAAGTGCTGTAGCAGGACGAAAGTTAACTGCTGATAAAGTAGGCGAAGCAATTAAGGAGTTTGAAATTGAAAAAAAAGTAAAGCATAAAAAATTAATAATTCCAGGAAGAGCTGCTAGACTAAGTGGTGAGATTGAGGAAGTGACAGGATGGGACGTTTTGGTAGGGCCATTGGACTCCTCTGGTATAATAAAATTCCTAAATGAGAAATGGAAAGTGGGAGAAATAGCCTCCAAATAGTTCTCGAATTTTTTTATCTCTGAGGCTAAATTATGAAGATAGCTATTGCTGGGAAAGGCGGCGTAGGAAAAACCTTTATTTCTGGGACATTATCGCGTTTATTTGCTAATGACGGCTTCAAGGTTCTTGCTATTGATGCTGATCCAGCGATGAATCTTTCTTACGCTTTAGGGATTGCCTCAGATATATCATCTAAAGTTAAACCTATCGCTGAGAATAAAGAATTAATTGAGCGGAGAGTTGGAAAAGGGCCAATCTATAACATTGCTCCTACTGTAAACGACATTACCGAAAATTTTGGAATAGTTGGTCCTGAAGGTGTTATGCTTCTGATTATGGGAACTATTCGAACTGGTGGTTCTGGATGCATGTGTCCAGCCAACTCGTTGATCAGGGCTCTAATACGTCATATAACACTTGAAAGAAAAGATATGGTCATTATGGATATGGAAGCGGGCTTAGAACATTTAGGACGAGCAACGATAAAGGGATTTGATATTTTATTATGCGTTGTAGAACCGGGGACGCAGTCGATAGAAACTGCAAAGAAAATAAAGAATTTGTCGAATGATATAGGCATACAAAAAGTGATGGCTGTAGGAAATAAAATTATGCAAAAAGAGGATATAGATTTTCTAAAAAAATCACTTAATGAGGTTGGTTTGGAACTTATACATACTATACCCTTCGACCAAAACATAATCAAGGCCGACAGTCAGGCTATAGCACCTTTAGATCTTTCACCAAACTCACCTGCTGTAAAAGCAATAGAAGGGCTTAAAGAAAATCTAAAAATGATGCATCGATAGCCCTACAAAAGGATATTGAAATATGGAAATATTCCTTATCAAAAATCAGGATTTAGATTAAGGGTAAAAGATAGTTATGAAATCAAATTTTTCTAAACCAACACTTGAAAAGAAATCGAAAATATCTATCTGCGCGCTAGTTCAAGGTTGGTATGGCCATAGAATGATAGCAAATATAAGGAAGAGAATTCCAGAAGATTGGGCAATTCATGTGTATGAATTTCAACAAGGGCTACCAATTTTTGTTGACGAACCAAAGAAACTTTTACCTAAAGACATTTCAAAATTCGACTTGGTTCTCTCATTAGGTGAAAATCCGGTTATAGTGACATTGATACCAGATCTGGTGAAGATTTCTGGTGCGAAAGCAGCCCTAGTTCCTATTGATAATTCTGATTGGGTCCCACCAGGAATTAAAAAGCAAATCTCTGAAGAACTCGAAAAAATGGATGTTGCTTTTGCATTTCCAAAACCGTTCTGTTCTATGGAAATAGGTTCAAAAAATAGATTGATAGATGATTTTGCAAAAAAAGTAGGAAAACCAGAGTTAAGAATGAAATTAAAAAACGGAATTATAGAGAAAATAGATGTAATAAGAGGGTCACCTTGTGGAGCGACCCATTTTGTTGCTGAAAAGTTATTGGGCGTTGGCATATTGGAGGCTCCAACAAAAGCAAGCCTTTTTGTTCAAACATACCCTTGTCTGGCTTCTAGAATGAAAGATCCAGAATTAGGAAAATCATTAATCCATTTAGCTGCTTATATCACAAAAGGTATTATTCTCAAATCTTTATCTGAGGTCAAATAATAATTTAAGAAAAACATCAAATAATTGTCGAATTTCCTGGTGCTTAAAAGAATGTCCAAAAAAAATGAAATAAGAAGACTCATAGAAGTACTACTTGATTTCAAAGGGGATAAAATAAAAGAATATTGCCAAAATAAATTGGATCAAGGCATGGATCCTTACGATATTTTCAACGAACTGTCTTTAGGATTAGACGAGATAGGTAAAGGCTTCGAAGATCAAAAATTCCAGAGATACTTTACATCAGACTTAATCGTATCAGGAAAAAATATGAAAAAGGCAGTCGAAATACTAAAGAAATATTTCAAAAAAACTATCAAAACTAGAGGTTCAGTAGTGATTGGAACTGTAAAAGGTGACGTTCACGATATAGGTAAGATGATATTTACAATAACACTCGAATCTAATGGTTTCAAAGTTACAGATTTAGGAGTGGATGTAGGAAAAGAATTATTTATTGAAAAGGTAAAGGAAGAAAACCCTAACATTCTAGGTATGTCTGCGCTTTTAACATCAACCATCTCTCATATGGGTGAAGTAATTGATCAGCTAGAAAAGGAAAATTTGAGAGAAAAGGTAAAAGTGATAGTTGGTGGGAAAGCATTGACCGAAGACTTTGCAATGAAAATTGGTGCTGATGCATTTGGCAAAGATAGTATAGATGGATTAAGAAAATGCGAAAAATTCATTGAGGCGCAAAAATGAAAATATACATAATTTATCGCGGACCATTCGGAGAGCAGATGATAAATAATATTGCCCTGAAGGGCTTTGGAGATAATATAATCAATTTATATGAACTCAAACCCGAGACTATAGAGGACGAACACAATAACCAAGAAAACATCTGGGAAAAAATTTGGGAAGAACCAGAGAAATATATCCCAAAAGATTTGCCGATAGAAAAATGCGATCTATTACTAGTATTGGGCATACATTCAAAACTAGGGGATCTAATTCCTCCAATAGCAGAAAGACTTGGAGTAAAAGCAGTTTTATATCCTATAGATGATCGAAAAATGGCACCCGAAGCCAAAAAAACAGTACAGGATGATTTAGAAAAAAGAGGAATATATGTAGAATTCCCTGAACCATTCTGTACCCTAAACCAGAGTGATAATGAGTTAATTAATGAATTTGCTAAAAAATTTGGCAGGCCGAAATTTGAGATAAAATTAGATAAAGATAAAAAAATAATAAAAGATGTAAAAGTAATAAGAGATAGCCCGGGCGGTACTGCAAATAGTGTAGGTAAAAAATTAATAAATTTTCCTTACGGCAATAGAGAGTCCCTCATTAAAAAGATCTATGATGAACATAGTAATGAAGGAGAAGGAAACTGTTGTAAAGCAGAAATGGACCCCCTCTGTCCTTTAATGCAAGAGGCCGCCGATCTGCTAAAAGATGCTATTTTTGAAGCATGTGGTTTCATTACCACAAAAAAGGCCATTCTAAAAATAATTTCAGATACTAAAGAAATTAAAATTAAGAAATTAGAGGAAATAATTGTCAATGGACCAGGGAATTGGAATAATTCAGCAAAGGCTTGTGATTCTACCAAAGCTCTTAATCTTTACATAAAGGAATTGACTGAAGAAGGGAAAATCATTAAGATAAATGACAGATTAAAATTAGGTAAAATTTAGAAAATTATGGTCTGTATTTTTCAAAGCACAGTTCTTCAACAAATCTATCATGAAAATCTTTCTCCATCTCTAGTCTGATATGTCTTATTTTTTTTGGAATCTCTTCAGCTTCTCTTCTTTTCTCTTTGGATATAAGCGCCTGTCTTGCCCCCTCCATAGCAGCATTTCCTACTTTTTCAATTCTTTCCAGTGGAATATTTGGCAACAAGCCGATCTTTAAAGCATTCTCACGGTTTATGTATGTTCCAAAAGCCCCAGCTAAATATAATTTCTTTATATCATCGATTTCGATATTTAGATCTCTTGATACAAACTTTGCTCCAACCGATATTGCTGCTTTAGCAAGTTTTAAATTGTCGATATCTTCACCATCAAGGAATATTTTATTCTTTTCAGAAATAACAAATTTTTTATTATCTTTTATGAACTTCCCAGTCCAGTCTATTATTTTTCTCTCGAGCATATTTGCAAGAATATCTATCAATCCTGAACCACATATTCCAATTGGTGGAGCATTATTGATGGTATTATAATTAATCTCTAAATTTTCCGTTATATCTATCATTTGTATTGCTCCTTCAACCGCTCCAATTCCACACTTTATACCTGATCCCTCAAATGCTGGTCCAGAAGCACAAGAAGTTACAACTATGCCGTCTTTATTTCCTAAAGCGATCTCAGTATTAGTTCCAATGTCTATCATCATTGAAATTTCAGTTTTCGTATGAATTTCAGTTGCTAGGATTGCTCCTAAAGCATCAGCGCCTACAAAATGACCAATTAATGGAAATGCATAAACATTAGCTTTTGGATTGAGTACTAAATTCAATTCATTAGCAATTTTATTTACTGGTTTTAGAGTAATTGGTTCAAAAGGCGATTCCCCGAGCTTTTCAACTGAGTTGCCAACAAATATATCTCTCATTGCTGTATTCCCGACTATAACCAATTCATAGATTTTTTCGCTATCCAAAGGCACCTCTTTAATCATTTCATTCACTCCTTCCCTTATTGCCCTCTCAAGATGCTTTTGTCTACCGATCTTTGCATAATTTATCCTATCGATGATATTATCGCCATATCTAAACTGAGGATTAAGCATCGACGAAACAAAAAGTTCATTGCCTTTCTCTAAATCTATCCAAACCATAGAGAGGGTCGTAGTTCCGATATCTAAAGCCAATCCATAAATCTCACCATCATAAGCCCCAATCTCTCTTTTCTCCCAGAAGATTCTCTCACCTAAGGAAGTGGGCATTTTTTTAATAAACGGATTAAGAGGTATTCTTTTTACCTTTCCTCTTTCTAGAATTTTGAATTTCGTATATAATGGAATTTCTATAAATATATCCTCATCTTCCTTAGTTATCTTCGCTTGGCAAGCAAGTCTAAATCCTTTTCTTTGAATAGCTTTTTTTTCTATCTCAGTTAATGAACTCAAATTTTTATTAGCACTAACTTTTACAATGCATCCTTTACAAGTGCCCCGTCCGCCACAGCGAGCATGTATATTTGTCTCAAGCTCCTGCAAATAAGAGAGAAGAGTCTTGCCTTCTTTGAGTTTAGCAATCTTATTATCTGGACTAACAATAATATTTGCCATTTGACGTCCCGATTAACTCTTTTTTATAATCTTTAGAAGACCTAAATCTTAAGTATTTTACCCCATATCACGACGATCATTACATCCCGGGGCATATCAATATTGGCTACATAGATATCGATCTAAATATGTTAAAAAAAGGGTATTAGAATAACAAAAATATTTAAAGAAATTCTAATATAACCGAATTCAGAAATATACAACAACCCAGTTTCTTTAAAGGAAGAGGATAAATGCCGAATCTGCCCCTAAAAATTTTTTTGCGATTATCGATTTTACCGGAAATTTATGTAAAATACTACTTTCTTAGGAAAGAATAAAAAATGACTAGTTTTAACTATCCAGTAAGGGCGGTTTAGATAAAAGATGCCGAATTATCTTGTCGAGGTAATCATTGAAAATAAAAAATTAGCAAAAGATCCAGAAGGTGAGACAATTTACAGAGAGTTAATTAACAAAAGCGGATATGATGAGATTCTGAGTGTTAGATCAGGAAAATATTTGCGTCTTAATGTAAATGCTCAATCTAAAAATGATGCAGAAAAAATTGTATATAAAATGTGCAATGATCTTAGGATATATAATCCTGTAGTCCATTCGTGCAAAATTGTGGCTAAAGGTAATATAGAATGAGGGCCGCAGTCATTCAATTTCCTGGTTCTAACTGCGATTATGATGTACTATATGTATTAAATAAACAACTCGGAATAAAAGCCGATTTAGTTTGGCATCGATATTTCAGACATAACAATTATGATTTTGCCATTCTTCCTGGAGGTTTTTCATATGGTGATTATCTTCGCGCAGGAGCGATTGCAGCCCAAAGTCCAGCGATGAGAGAACTAAAGGAAATGGTCAATGAGGGTAAGGCTGTATTAGGTATTTGCAATGGTTTTCAAATATTAGTAGAATCTGGAATATTGCCAGGCGCCCTTCTAATGAATGATTGCTTAACTTTTGTTTGTAAATGGGTTACACTCCAAGTTAGTTCTAACAAGTCTTCTGCCACTACATTAATTCAAAAAGATAAGATTCTACGGATGCCAGTAGCTCATTCAGAAGGAAGATATGTAAACGAAAAACATGGAATTAAAGAACTTTATGAAAATGAACAGATAATATTCAAGTATGTTTGCAATTCCACAGATGATTTCAATCCAAATGGTTCAATGGAGAATATCGCTGGAATATGCAATCTTGAAAGAAATGTAGTCGGTCTCATGCCGCATCCAGAAAGAGCTTCAGAATCTGCTATTAGCCCCCAGTGTAGCAATGATGGATTGATGATCTTTGAATCCATGATTGAATACTCTAAAAAATAGAGGGGAAAAATCTGCCAACGATAAACGAATTGAAAATAAATCTCACCTCCAATGAACTTAATCAGGTGAAAATACTTCTAGGTAGAGAACCAAACATTGTTGAACTTGGAATGATAGATGTGATGTGGTCAGAACATTGCTCCTATAAAAGTAGTAAACTTGAGTTAAAGAAAATTCCAACTAAAGGAAGGAGGGTAATTGTTGGGCCTGGATTTGATTCGGGAATAGTGGATCTCGGGGATGGAGATGTTGTAGCTTTCAAAATAGAAAGTCATAACCACCCATCAGCGATCGATCCATATAATGGAGCCGCAACAGGTATTGGCGGAATTATAAGGGATATCCTGTGTACGAATTGCAGACCCATAGCTCTTTTAGATTCTTTGAGATTCGGTAAACTAGAAAAAGGTCATAACAGATGGTTATTTCAGAATGTAATTAGGGGAATAGCAGATTATGGTAATTGTTGTGGTATACCTACTGTAGCAGGCGAGATTGAATTCGATCCTAGTTTCGAAAGAAACTGTCTTGTTAATGTAGCTTGCTCTGGTATTGGAAAAAAGGAAAATATCGTCCTTGGCAAAATGGAGAATCCCGGAGATATTTTGGTTCTATTGGGGGGATCAACTGGTAGAGATGGTATACATGGCGTTACTTTTGCATCAAAAACCATAGATGAAAGATCAGAAGAAGACAGACCTTCCGTACAAGTTGGAGATCCATTTATGAAGAAAATTGTCATTGAAGCCACTCTAGAGGCACTTTCTACGAGATATGTCAGAGGTCTTAAGGATCTCGGCGGAGGGGGATTGACATGTGCTCTTTCGGAAATGTCCGACAAAGGGGGAGTCGGTGCAGAAATAAATATTGATAAAATACATATAAGGGAAGCTGATATGGCTCCTTTTGAATTAATGATTTCTGAATCTCAAGAAAGAATGTTATTTGTTATAAAGCCTGAAGGATTAAATAAAATACTAAAGATTTTCGATAAATGGGAAATTAAATACTCAATAATTGGTAAGGTCACAAATACTAAAAAAGTTGTTGTTAAAAAGGATAAGCAAATAATTGCTTCTCTCCCCCCTAAAATTTTAACCGAAGTGCCTCCAATTAGAAGAAAAAGTAGAAAACCTAACTATTTGAAAAAATTTCCTAAAAAATTTGAATTAAAACAAAAACCAAAGAATCTTTCTCAAGCTATTTATGAATTATTGATGATGCCCACAATAGCAAGCAAACAATATATCTACCAGCAGTACGATCATGAAGTCGGAATCAGAACTGTTATAAGGCCTGGAGAAGCTGATGCCGCGGTTCTTAGGATTTTAGGGAAAAATAAAGCAATAGCAATGAAAACTGATTGTAATAGCTTTCATACTTATCTCGATCCTTATTATGGTCATGCTGGGGCTGTGGCAGAATCAATTAGAAATATCGTTGTTACAGGCGCAGAGCCAATTGCAATAGCTGATTGTTGCAATTTTGGGAACCCTGAGAATCCAGAAGTATTCTGGCAATTTAAAAGATCTATAGATGGGCTATCTTATATGTTAAATGGGTTGGATATTCCCTGCATCGGAGGAAATGTAAGTTTTTATAATGAAGATGAAAGAACTAGTACCGCTGTTAAGCCAACTATAGTTATAGCCGCACTCGGTTTAATAGACGATTTAAATCATATAACGACACTAGGCTTAAAGGAAAGTAATCAAGCAATCATTATTATCGGAAAGACATATAATGAGATTGGAGGCAGTCAATTTAGTATTCGCTTTAATGGAATAGGTGGGAAAGTAGCCAACGCTAAACACGATAGAGAAAAAGCTTCTATGAATGCTGTCTTATCCTCCATTAGAAAAGGTTACATAACAGCTTCGCATGACTGTTCAAAAGGGGGTTTGGCAATAGCATTAGCAAAAATGGCAATTAATGGTGGATTCGGAGCAATCGTAGATATAAAAAAGATTCCTAAGACGAGCATGAATCCATACGAATTACTATTTTCAGAATCCCATGGCAGGTTTATAGTTTCCTCAAGAATAGAAGACGTAGGTAAGATTTTGAAAATATGTAAGGATAATAACGCTTCAGTATCATTAATTGGGAAAACTAATGATGAAGGAACAATAAAATTCTCAATTGGAAAAGAGACTATAGCAAATTGTGAAATAAAAAAGATGAGAAAATGTTGGAAAAATGGAATTCAAAAGTACATAAATTAGATTTTCGCCTGAGGTAAAAATTTAATGCGAGAAAGTTGTGGAGTATTCGGAATATATGATTACAACAATAAGAATGTCGTCTATGACATATATCTTGGATTAATGGCTTTGCATCATCGTGGTCAAGAATCAGCAGGTATATCATTATGTCGTAGATCACAAATTAAAACCATTAAAGCCTATGGGTTAGTTAATGAAAAAATCCTCGAAAAAATGAAGAAGTTTAACAGTAAAATAGGGATTGGGCATGTCAGATACTCAACGGCTGGTAGATCTACGCTTGTGGATGCGCAGCCAATATCTAAAAAGACATTATCAATTGCGCATAATGGTAATTTAGTTAATAATATGATACTGAGGAATCAATTAAAAAAAGATGGGATCAAGCTCAGGACCCGAAATGATTCTGAAATAATTTTATCTTTGTTGATGAGGGAAAAAGAACAGACAGGGGATATATTCGAAGCAATTAAGAATTCCGTTGAAAAGCTAGAAGGAGCTTTTTCATTAGCTTTGTTAACTAATGATGGAAAAGTTATCGCTATAAGAGATCCATACGGTTTTAGACCACTTTGTGAAGGAGAGGCTGAAGGTATTGTTGCTTTTTCATCTGAAAGTATAGCTCTGGATATTAATCATATAAATCTATCCAGAGATATCCAACCCGGAGAAATGGCGATAGCTGATGAAAATGGGGTTCAGAGGAAGCGATACGCCTCCTATAATAGAAGATCACATTGCATGTTTGAATATGTTTACTTCAGTAGACCCGACTCAATATTGGATGGGAGGAGTGTTTACAGCGTGAGGTACAAGCTCGGTATAAATCTAGCAAAAACATACAAAAATGATGCAGACATTATCATACCGGTTCCGGACACTTCAAGAACTGCAGCCGAGGGACTATCTCACGAAAGTGGAATTCCTGTAGCTGAGGGGCTAATTAAAAATCGATATGTTCAAAGAACTTTCATAATGCCGAGACAAAAGGAGAGGGATGGTGCAGTAAGGATCAAATTAAATCCATTAAAAACTGTGTTGAGTGATAAGAGGGTACTATTAGTAGATGATAGCATCGTTCGTGGTACTACTTTAAGAAATATTATTAGCATGGTCAGAAAATCTGGTGCTAAAGAAGTGCATGTTAGAGTAACCTGTCCACCAATAATTTCCCCATGCTTTTATGGAATAGATATTGCAATTCATAATGAACTAGTAGCTTGCGATAAAAAAATAGAAGAGATAAGAAAATCGTTTAATGCAGATACATTAGGCTATCAAAAAATTGATGGATTGGTGGATGCTATTGGTATGCCAAAAGAAGATCTGTGTTTAGGTTGTTTAACTGGGGAATATCCCACACCTCTAGCTCAGGAACTATCTGATAAACTAAAGTACAGGACTAATCGGAAAAAAACAAGATATTGGGAAGAAGAATAGAATAAAACTAAATGAATTATAGCGACCAGAAAAGAAGGAAATATTACTTTGAGTTGGACATATGCAAGAACAGGGGTAGATATAAAAAAGATCAAAAGAGCTCAGAATAAGATAGGTGCTATAATTGAAAAGACGAGAAATTATGGAAATAATAAACTTGGCAGGGTCTTCGGAAAATTTGGGCATTATGCCTCACTAATTGATATTGGAAATGGAAAAGCTTTAGCTTTTCACAGTGATGGCTGTGGAACGAAAGTCTTAATATCACAACTGATGAGAAAATTCGACACTATTGGAATAGACTGCGTTGCTATGTGTGTCAATGACCTTTTATGTATGGGCGTTGAGCCTATGGTTTTACTTGATTATCTTGCGATTGAAAGATCAGATGAAAAAATAATAACTGAAATTATGAAAGGTCTAGCAAAAGGAGCTGAAGAAGCTCGCGTAGCCATATTGGGTGGTGAGACCGCAGTTATGCCCGATGTCATAAAAGGAGCGGTACCTGGTCTGGGATTCGACCTTGCAGCGTTAGGTGCTGGGATGGTAAATATTGATAAAATAATTGATGGAAGCAAAATAAGTGTCGGTGATGCAATCATTGGACTTGAGAGTAGTGGCATTCATAGTAACGGTTTTACTTTGGCAAGAAAAGTATTGTTGGAAGCAGCCGGTCTGAAAATATATAAATTCATTGACGAATTAGATAAAACCTTAGGCGAGGAACTCCTGACTCCCACTAAGATTTATGTTCAAGAAATTCTTTCAGTTGTATCTAATTATGAAGTACATGGAATTGCTCATATTACAGGCGGTGCATTCAGTAAGTTAAAGCGTTTTAAAGACTATTCAGAGGTAGGATTCCTATTAGAAGAATTGCCTCCACCAAAGCCAATATTTAGATTGATCCAAGAGAAGGGTAAAATTAGTGATGAAGAAATGTTTAAAACTTTCAATATGGGCGTTGGAATTTGTATTATTGCCCCAAAAGACTGTTATGAAGATATTATATCTCATTGTGAAAAAATTGGAACTAGATCTTTTCTGATAGGCGAAATTACTCAGGAATCAGGTGTAAGAATTGAGATTGAAAATAGAACTCTGAAAATATAATTAATGGATGTAGTATGCAAAAAGGATAAATATACAAATATATCTAATTGTGGGACAACAAGCCAGGAGTATAAATGATGATTAATAGAGAAGAAATGCAAGAGATCGCGGGAAAATATCGCAATCCAATTGGAGTTGTTCTAGGCTCCCATTCAGCCTTAGATGCTTTAGCCGGTTTAAGAAGCTATGGTTTGAAGAGTTTAGTCTATGTTACAAAAGAGAGATCTGAAATTTACTTCAGAGAGCCGAGAGTAGGTGAGTTAGATAAAATCATAGATGATTTACCAACTCAAACAAGTAAAGACATTCTTGTTACCGAAGATATCCAAGAAGTAGTTAATAAGAGAGAAAGAAATTGGAAAGAAGCAATACTATTAGTTGAGAATTATGATGATGTATTGAAGCCCGAAATACAGGATGCTTTGTTAGAATTAGAAGGGATACACATTCCAAATAGGGCTTTCTCTGTTTATGTCGGAGGAGAAGCTTGTTCTAGAATCGAGAATGATTTTCATGTACCGATATTCGGATCAAGAAATCTACTCAAGATAGAAAATAGAGAGGAAGTTAAAAAAAATTACTATTGGTATTTGGAGAAAGCAGAAGTCCCTCATCCAATGGAGTTTAATTACGAAGTGACTGATGAAGGAATATCTTTTAAAAATAATATTGACAAACCAGTTGTTATGAAGATCCCCCATGCAGCAAGAAGATTTGAAAGAGGATTCATTTTTGCCTCTGATGGTAATAGTTTGATAGAAGAAATAAAAAAAGAGGTCGCTGCTGGACAGATTCTACATGAAGATTTGAAAGATGGAAGAGTGGAAGAATATGTCCCTGGTGTAACTGCTAACTTTAACTTTTTTTACTCGCCAATTTATGCAAGTGAAAATTGGGGTGATTTAGAAAAGCATATCAAGAAATGGAAACTCGCTAATGAGTTTCTTTCAATAGATGAAAGAAGAGAAACTACATTAGATGGCGTTCTAAGAATGCTAGCTAAGGAACAAATAAAGGTTGATTGGTTAAAGACAAATTATCCTATTAGTTTTGAAGTAACTGCACATTCAATGATCAGCTTAAGGGAATCATTGCTTAGAAAAATTTACCCAATTGCCGATGCTTTATTGGAATTAATGCGAGTGGAAGACCCGCCTGGTCTAATAGGACCGTATTGTGTACAAACCCTGATAACCTTCCAAGAGCAACCTTACGTTGAAGCAATAAAACAAGGAGTTTATGACACTCCAGGTGAGAGCTTTTATGATTTTGTATTCAAAACTCAGGATTTAGCAGTTAGACATGGTGGGGGTACTAATGTACACATGGCACTAGGTTCACAGTATGCTAATGCAAAATATAACAGAGCTGTTAGTATGGGAGATAGGATTGCTATGGAACTAGTCATTGC
>JAOZGV010000124.1 GCA_026015225.1 Candidatus Bathyarchaeota archaeon | reverse complement strand
AGGGAATACCTCCTGAACTACTAACGCTATCTGATCCAAGACCAACATCGATATTATTATCTAACCAAGGTCTGGGGGAGTATCCTGGCCTTCCTTTACCCCAATTGATCATATCAGGTGATTGATAAAGAAATGTAGTCTGGCAAGACGCTACAAGATTTAATTTTCTTACTTTATCGAATGTCTCCTTTTTCGGAAAAGTTGCATGGAGTATGATGAATCTCTTATCTGTAATCGAGCATTTTTCGTTCACTTCTTCCCATACATCCAACAATTCATCGACAGCCTCTCCACCCATGGGGGCATGTGCATGAACTCCAATCCTCAAATTATTTTTTGCCGCTTCTAGAGATAATTTTTTTAATTTGTCTCGTGGCATGATCCCATTAAATATGATCTCTCCTATTCCTCCGATTCTTAACATATCATCTCCAAATCCTCGAGCCGAAGCAAAAGAAGCTAAATTTCTAATAATCTCTATATCTTCCTCAAGAGATTTCACTTCTTCAAAATCTATGAAGAAAAGAGAACAAATCCTCATGTTGAGCTCATTCTTTGCCCAAAGCCTCTGAAGAGCCTTAAGGTGATCATAATTTGTACCAGGAATTAATAAGCTGGTTAATCCACGAGAGTTAAGTCGTGTAATAGTATCTCTAAATCCTTTAACATAAGTTTCAAGTTCAACAGGTGGTAATAACTTATAAACTAAGCTTTTAGCAGAACCCTCTCTAAATTCGCCAGTAGGATCTCCTGTGTCTGGATCTTTTACAATCATTTCTTTCTCTCCCTGAGTGACGGGCGATCCAAATGGCTGCGGTGTATATGCTGTTACGTTTGCTAATTTCAATGCGTAACTATTTACGTAACAATGATGGGCTCCTTCAATGTAAACTGGATTTTCTGGAGAAATTGGATCAAGATCCCATTTGTTAGGTTTGCGTCCATCTTCAATTTCTTGATCAATAAATGATGAAACCATTGCTGTACGTACCCACTCCCCTTTCTTTGTTTTTTTGACAGCATTTTCGATTCGCTTAACGATATCCTTTATTGATTTAACTCCTTCGAGAGAAACGAACATTCGCTCTTCTGAAACAAATTGGAGGTGTAAATGTGAATCAATAAGACCTGGAATGACGGTTTTGCCTTTCAAATTAAATTTCTTTGTTTTAGACTCCGCCATATCTAAAATTTCTGATTCGGTTCCTGTCGCAAAAAATTTTCCGTCTTTAGTTGCGAATGCTTCAGTTATTGAAAAATCTTCATCAACAGTAATAATTTTGCCGGAATAAAAAATTTGATCGGGAAAAAAATCATTATATTTCTTCATAGCTCGATTCACGATAATAGGTTATAAGGTACTTGATATTTTATATTTATGGTATTGTAAACTAGCTTCAATAAGCGCGCGCGCTAAATTACATTATGATGAACAGGAAATTCAAATTATGAATATATTTTAGAAAAATTAGAAGGAATTTAGAGCATCTTAAACTCGCGCTATTAATAATATCAAACATCATATTATTGAGCCAGTTTATGTTTTTTTAAAATTAATTTCTATGATGGTATAAAATATTAAATTAATTATAAATTTTAGAATAATAGATAGATAAGCAAAGAATTAAATATTTTATACTATAAACTATAATTCAGCTCGAATAATTAGTAAGCGCCTTTTATGAGAGCTTTATTTTTTTGAGGAATAATAAATGTCAGAAAAAAAAATTAGTAGAAGAAAATATCTTGCAATTGCCGGTGGTGCAGTTGCTGTAGCTGCAGTAGGTGGAGCAGCCTATTATCTGGGCATGGGCGGTCCTGGTGCAGGTAAAAGGCCTGTAAAAATAGGCATTGCTGCGGGGCTCACTGGGAGAAGATCTGGAGTAGGAGTAGACTCTCGTGACGCAGTTTTACTGGCAATAAAAGAAATCAATGAGGCAGGAGGGATTTTAGGTCATCCTGTCGAGCCAGTTGTTGAAGACACGGTGGATCAAGAAGCAGGCATGATTACAAGCGTATTCTTAAAACTAATCGAAAGAGAAGGCGTTGACGGTATTATTGCACATTGGGGAAATAATAGTTGTGCAGAATTTGATATTGTTCAAGAAAAGAAGATTCCGTACATTTCAGCCGGAGCTGCGAATCAAGTAGAGGCTGTAATAACTCCAAATCCTGATGCCTATTCATATATATACATGGCTGTTCCAAGCTACAAATTATATGGTACAATATTTCCAGAGTATATCTCTATATTAGAAAAAGAAGGGAAGTATAAACCAATTAATCATAAAATTGCTATGATCTCAAGAGCTTTTGAATATAGCATATTCATAACTGAAGGTCTTACTAAGACTTTTACTGATATGGGTTGGGAAATATCAATAAAAGAACATCTGCCATCGGCTAAAGTTGAGGATTGGTCCTCTGTATTGTCAAAGATAAGGAGTGATCCTCCAGCGCTCATCATCAGCACAATGACCGATCCTGCAAGCGATCATCTACTTCTTAAGCAGTTCCTTGAGGATCCAACACCTTCTTTGTTATATGAACAAGCTAGTCCAAATGACCCAGAATTTAGAGAAATGGCTGGAAATGATGCAGACGGTATAGTACATGTCTACGGAATTCAGAAAATTCCCACAGACCATCCATATAGAGTAAAGTACCAAGAAAATTTTGGAAGAGATCCATCACCGTATGGTATTATCAGTTATGACCAAATGATGATGATGAAAATTGCAATGGAGAATGCAGGAGATCCATTTAATCGTGAAGCCGTAGCAAAAGCTTTGCTAAATATAGACTACAAGGGCGTCATGGGAAGATTTGTAATAGATCCAAAAACCCACCTTCCGAAGGGTGGAGGAGAATTTATGCCATTTCCAGTTTACCAGATGTGGAATCAAGAAAATATGATGCTTTATCCTTTTGAAGTAGCTGAACAAGAATTCAAATATCCCCATTGGTATCAAAAAGCTTTAACGAAATAAGGCAAATAATTCACCCTATCTAAATCCTTTTTTTTTGAGATGAGAAATTCATGTTTAGTGATATAGCTTCAGCTATAATTATTGGGCTTGTATTAGGTTCCATGTATGCTCTTGCTGCAGTAGGACTCACTCTAGTTTGGGGTGTTTTAAAAATTCTTAATTTTGCTCATGGCGGTTTCATCACTTTAGGTGCATATTTTGTGTGGGTAGGTATTACATTCTTAGGAGGAAATTACGTAATTTCCTTTTTGCTTGTAATGGGATTAACGTTTCTATTGGGATTTGTATTGAATGCAGGTGTGATAAGACCTTTACAGGGAAGGCCAGAATCTGAGACTAATATATTCATTGCAACTCTTGCTACTTCTATTATTATTGAAAATTTAATAATTGTTGGATTCGGAGGAAGATACAAATCCATCCCTGAAATGGCATCTGGGTCTTTAACATTAGGGTCGATTTCCATAAATTTTCAGCAGATGATAATTATGGCAGTAGCTCCGGTATTTTTAGTTGGGCTTATGTATTACCTAAAGAAGATGAAAAGTGGGATGGCCGTTAGAGCTGTTGCACAAGATGCAGATGGAGCTGCAATCGTTGGTATAGATAGCGAAAGAGTATATTCATATACTATTGCAATAGGTGCTTTGATGGCAGGAGTAGCTGGAGTTCTTCTTGGCGTAATATTCTATCTATCACCTGGTATGGGTGGTGATCCTTTAGTCCGTGCATTATTTATAATGGTGCTAGGAGGCATGGGTAGTGTAAAGGGAACTATATATGGAGCTTATATAATTGGCATCATCGACGCTTTAGCGAGATACTTTATTGGAATGTTTTGGGCCTCACCCATACTATTTGTTATGTTTATTCTGCTATTACTTCTCCGACCTCAAGGATTATTTGGCGTGAAGGTGTAAAAACTTTGAAATCAAACAAATTCTTACTGGAGATCTTAGCTATTGTTCTTGTTCTATCTGTAATCCCTGCACTAGTGCGACAACAATACATTTTACACGTAATCATGCTTGCCATGATCTTCGGAATTGTGGCCTCGAATTGGAACCTAGCTATTGGATATGGGGGTATGTTTCACTTGGCTCAAGTCCCTTTTTTTGCAGCAGGGGGTTATTCCACAGCCATCCTAAGCGTACATATGGGGTTATCTCCCCTCATAGGGATTTTAGTTGGAGGTGTTGCCGCGGTTATATTGAGCCTCATTATAGGCATCCCAGCTCTGAGAGTAAGAGGTATATATTTAGTATTTCTAACATTCGCATTCCATTTTATTATGCTCTCTCTCGTTTTGTATTTTGTCGATATAACTGGGGGAGATATGGGCTTAATTCTTGAACCTATTCGTATCGGAGCCACAAACATTGACATGTTCAATCCAGTTGTCACATATTATACTGCCCTGAGTTTATTCGTTCTATCGCTAGTATTTATTAAAACAATTATAGATTCTAAAATAGGATTGGCTTTGGTGAGTTTACGCGACTCCGAGGTTTATGCAGTCAGTCGTGGTATTAATCCTTACAAAATTAAGTTAGTAACCTTTGTTCTTAGTTCTTTTTTAGCAGGAGTTTGCGGAGCTTTTTACGTTCACTATCTCCGAGTAGTTACCCCCGCACTCTTTGATTGGAGTTTTCTAATAACATTTTTAGCCTCCATAGTAATAGGAGGCGTAGGGACTCTTTATGGTCCATTACTTGGTGCCTTTATTCTCACCTTTTTAATGGAATCTTTACGCTTTCTTGAAATGTTCAGAAATATCGTTTTTGGCTTGCTTATGATCTTGATACTTATTTTTATGCCAAAAGGTTTGATTATGCTCGCTAACCGAGCACAATCCATTTTTAGTTCTCGACAAAATAGTGCTGGCATAGTAGATGAGGAGAATTGATTTGAGTCAAAAGAAAAAACCAATACTTGTTGCTGAAGGTGTCAGCAAATTTTTTGGGAGGATGGCCGCAGTAAAAGATCTAAGTTTCCAAGTATTTGAGGAAGAGATCTATGGGATTGCTGGTCCTAATGGAGCTGGAAAAACTACCCTCTTCAACATAATATCTCATGTCTTACCGGTAGATAATGGTCAGATTATGTTTAAAGATAAATATATTCATAAACTGAGTTTGGATAGTATCTTTCGATTGGGGCTCGCACGCACTTTCCAAATTCCTGCCCTATTTAAGAGCTTAACGGTACGTCAAAATGTTCAAGTTGGTGCCACATTTGGAGATCCAGAAAAAGGCGTAAAAATGGATAAACGTGATATGGAGAATTTGATTGATGAAACTCTAGATTTTACCGGTCTCTCAGCAAAGAGAGATATAATTGCTGAAGAACTCGCTCTTATGGATAGAAAACTCCTCATGATGGCATCTGCACTCGTTACGAAACCTATGGTGCTGATGTTGGATGAACCAATCGCGGGTCTTGGCAAGGTTGATAGCGATCAAGTAATGGAATTAATTAGAAATATCAATAAACAAGGAGTAACCGTATTGTTGATCGAGCACATAATGGAAGCATTGATGGGTCTCTCTGAAAGGGTTATGATAATGCATCACGGCGAGAAGATCTGTGAAGGCAAACCAGATAAGGTAGCAAAGGACGAAAGTGTCATTGAAGCTTACCTTGGTGAAGAATATATTAGACACAAGAATCAATAGGGGTGCTGCTATGTTAGAAGTTTCCGACATTCATGTGTATTACGGGCTTTTTGAAGCTGTAAAGGGAATTTCTGTAAACATTCGTGAAAAAGAGTTAGTTGCAATCATGGGCCCCAACGGTCATGGAAAATCAACCTTAATTCGCGCAATATCTGGATTAGTCAAAATCAGAGGTGGCAAGATCGAATATAATGGAAAAAAGATTGATAAACTAAAACCACCTGACATAGTAAAAATGGGGATAATTCAAGTACCGGAAGGTGGACATCTGTTTCCTGAGATGACTGTAGAGGAAAATCTATTGCTCGGAGCTTATGTTCCTGGTGCTTGGAAGAAGCGAAAAGAGAATATGCAAATAGTCCTTGATTTGTTTCCTATACTAAAGGATAAGATGGACCAAATATGTTTGACTCTAAGTGGCGGTGAGAGGCGGGCTGTAGCCGTGGGGAGAGGTCTAATGTCATCTGCAAAATTATTAATGCTTGATGAACCTTCATTGGGGCTTTCACCCTTACTCGCTAAGGAACTTATTAAAGGAATTAAGAAAATTAAAGATACGGGTATTTCCATAATTTTGGTTGAGGAAAATATCAGATATATACGCGAGCTAGCTGACCGCATATATCTTATTGAACAAGGAAAAGTTACTTTGGAGGGCAAAAAAGATCAAGTGCTCGGCAATAAACATGTCAAAAAAGCATATCTGGGCATAATATAACCGTGAAATCTTTTTGTTTTATATAAAGTTCGTTAATTACACACGCACGCTTACCCATTTCAAACCCAATTCGAATAATTTCTCTCTATTTGGTCTACCATATCTACCCAATCCTCTTTTGGTATTGAACTCCTCAAGTATTGGTCCCAGCTCCACGATCTGGTCCTTTGCTGGTCCCTCATTTATCAATTCTTTAAGGAATCTATCGGGCAATGTGTCATCTTTACGAGTTACTCCTATACTAACATTAATTCTCTCTGGAGGTTCTAATTCCTTTTATCAGCTTTTATGTGCGCAAGCTAATTTCTTTTCTAAAATTGTCATTAAAGTATTACGTTTAATTATTTATTCGCTTCTTCCGGCAAAAAAACCCTCATATACATGCATTCGCTTTTTGGAATAATGACTTCATCTGGATCATAATTATCAACAATTTCAACCGGAGCGCCCCGAATCAAAACTACTGGAGTGCTCTCCGATGATTCTCCCATGATAAGATGGGCAGATGCTGCAAGGTTGT
>JAOZGV010000064.1 GCA_026015225.1 Candidatus Bathyarchaeota archaeon | reverse complement strand
TCTAAAACACTTGAAGCGCCTTTGCCTATTATTCTGCCAGCGATCCAACCGATTATCAGTACAATTATTGCCCCAGCTATCTTTGAAAACATGTCAGTGATACTTACCCAATCGAATGTTGCTAACGCCATTTAGCCCACCAATCTATAAATTAAAATTAATCCAATTTTAAATTTGTTGTGATAATAATACTAACTTACAACAGTTCAAGGATAGATGAGAGAGTCGCCTGGTTCTATTATCTTAACTTTTACTGACGGTGCAATTTTTTCAGCTTGTATAATAAATTTTTGAGCATCCTGTTCTAATACTGGAAATGTCTTGTAATGCATTGGGATTACTATTTCTGGTTCAATTAATGTTAAAGCCACAGCAGCTTCTTTGGGCCCCATTACATAGTGACCTCCTATGGGTAAAAGAGCTATTTTTGGATTATAGAGTTTCTTAATAAGTGACATATCACCATAAAGAGCAGTATCCCCTCCATGATAGATGGTAACACTACCAACCACAGTCACGTATCCTACTGGAGTGCCTTTTCCACTTGTATGAATAGCTTGAACCATGGCCAATTTGAATCCATTTACTGGTTTGATCATTGATCCCATGTTCATTGATAGTTTGTTCTTAACATTCAAATCATTAGAAACCTCGGGCGTAGAGATAACTGTGGCGCCAGTAGCATTTGCAATTTCCTCTGCTGCCCCAACATGATCAAAATGATCATGGCTAATTAGTATGAAGTCGGCTTTTTTTATATCGGAGACTTTAATCGGTGAATTTTCTAAGAAAGGGTCGATATAAACTATAATTTCATCGCTTGCAATTTCGAATGCTGCGTGACCTAAATATCTAATTTTTGTCATGATTATTGCATCCACGCATCCTAAATCTATTTTTCGTTTAAAAAAGCATGTTTTTTCCTTAGAATTTAGTTAATTTTAGGAAATTGAACAGCCTAGAAAAACACTAGAAGTCGGTCATAATTCTAAACTGATCTACTTCCTCAACACCCATTTCCATAAGGAAAGTCCTAGCTGAACCGTTAACATCCTTGGAACATGTTATCGAACGACCAACTACAAGAATATCCGCACCTGCGGAAAGCGCTTCTTTTACTTTTGGAATCCTGATCCCGCCTGCAACTGCAACAAGTGCATCTTTTCCACAAGCTTTTTTAATGTCACCTATATTTCCCCACTGATGAGTTGCATCGGTTAGCTCCTGATCTATTGCACGATGCAATTCTATAATGTCAGGTTTTGAATTGAGCTTTTTTATTACTTTTACTGGATCGTTGACATTAATTGTGTCCATTAGTGCCAATATACCAATTTTATGACATTCATCAATAAATCTCTCTTGAGTCTTAAGTGGAGCAAGAGCTGAAAAAGATACAACATCAGCTGTTGCATCCCCTGCCATTCTAGCCTCCAAGTTACCAGTATCTAAAGTCTTTAGGTCAGCGATCACTATCGATTCCGGTCTGAGTTGATGTATCTTTTGACAAACTTCAACGCCATACCTTTTTATTAATGGAGTTCCTGCCTCAATTATTACAGCATCTTTTCTAGGCAAGCCTCTTATTATACCTTCTACTCTTCTCCAATCTGGAATGTCTATTGCAACTTCCAGATATGGGGGTTTTTTAAGATTATTAATCCTAAATCCAATCATATCATGCATAGACTTATCCTTCTCCTCTAAAACTGTTTCTATGTTTGGGAAGTTTTCCATAGCCCTTCTAAGGGCGAGTTTAACTGCAGCGTAATTATATCGATACACCCGTTGGTAATCTCTACCCCTTGGGTGTACGAAAACAGAGACTATTATTGCTAAATCTTCGACAGAGTTCTTCGATATAATTCCATCTTCAACTGAGTCTGCAACAGCCTTAGCTACAGCACTTTGAGCAGGACCAAACATGAGCTCGGCTCCTTCTAAATCCCTTAGAGTTACCTTAGGGACTATAAGCGTTGCTGGCTTAACTGGAAGATTGGGTCTAACTACGGCCAGCATGGGCGTATGTCCCATTCTAGGTTGAGACAAAGAGTTAGCAAACGATTGACCGATTGGTCCTTTCTTTTCTCCGATGATCAAGTCTATATGGGCAATTTCAGGAAATTCTCCAACAAGGGCTTCCCCTATTTGAAACCCATTCTCAATCATAGTGCTCCACTTTAAATTCATAGCCCTTGTTTATTGCGAATTCTTTTAATTCGCTATTCTCATGCCAGATAGTTATGTGGATCCATCCTGATCTCTTGTCTAAACCCATAATCTCCCTTACAAATGTTGGAAAGTCTGGTGGTAAAGTAGTCTTTCTCTTAATGAGGAAATCAAGATAATCTTTTAGGAAAAGAACCCTGCCTTCATTACCTTTGTCCTTCAATTTGATCTTTAGTTTTTTATGAAAAATAGTTTCGCATTCGTTGTTCTCAGTTTCACTCAATAAGATCACTAATTCAAACTGAGATGATTTTCTATTTAATCTTTTTCTATCGTAAAAAAATTAAAATAAAATAAAAAAAATGAGGATTTTATTTCTTAGGTTTCTTAGTTTTTTCAAAACTTTTTGCAGATTTTTCGATATCAGTAAACCACTTATTAGCATTCTTTGCTACAAAGTCTTTTAGACCCCATCCGAAAGCTATTCCTAAACCTGCGCCGATGCCAATTGCACCGCCCCATGCTAGAGCTTCAGCGAATATGTAAAGTATTTTGATGTCTATTTTCATCATGCCTAATCCGACTGTGAGAACGATAAAGTACAGTAGAAGCTTTAACAAATTCGAAAGCATGCCCGAGAACTCGATTTTAGCTTCCTTGCCAATAGATTCAATTGTGTCGCCAACGAAATCGGATGCAATAAAACCGAAGATAAGAACAAAGACTCCAGCGATGAATGATGGTAGATATGAAACTATAGATCTCATAAATTCGCTAAGGACTGATATCTCTAAAATATCAGTAGCTGCAAATAAAGCTATCAAATATATGAACCATCGGATAATCATGTCAAAGAATTTGACCACTGTCATTCCAGATTTTTCAATTGCTTTTCCGAATGCAGTCTTAAGTAATGCATCATCAATGCCAATCTTATCTAAAACACTTGAAGCGCCTTTGCCTATTATTCTGCCAGCGATCCAACCGATTATCAGTACAATTATTGCCCCAGCTATCTTCGGAAGCAAATCCATGAAAATACTCCATGCATCTATTATAACACTTTCAATAGCCATTTTAAACGCCTTTTTATAATAACATATCATCACGATATTTTAAGTTTACATCCATAATTTCCATTGATTCAGGGGGACATCGCAATAGGCTGGAAACGCGTGCGCTTTAATTCTAAAATTTTGAACGCTACATTCAATTATTAGAACATACACTTGAAGTCACTATAGTGTCATTAATTGTAAAAAATGATAAGGTGTTCTTCGACTTAATGTCCGCTGAATCTGAATTAATATCGTATGCAAATATAGAAGCAATAAGAATGGGGCTGAAAAAACGGATAGATATAAAATTGGATCCACGGTTAGGTTTTGATCATTACGTTGACACTAAATTTGCCCACAAAATTCTACTGGTGGACTCGAGTAAATCTAGTTTAAGGCACGAGATAGGGCATGCATATATAGCTGAAAAATATCCAAATATTTACAGATTTTTTGATATACCAACTAAACCATTTAATTTTATCGCGAGAAAATTCGGTGAAATTGGTGATTTTATCAGTAATATTTTATTCAGTATTGCGATGGGAGCTCCTTTTTTAATAGCAATAATAATGATACATAATGAGAGGTCATTTGAATTTTCATTACCTTTAATATTAGTTGGTATTTTTTTTAGTCTTCCAATGTTAGATGAGATTTTATCAATTTATTTTGGGGAGAAATTTAAACCCAATCGATAATCAAATCCTAAGAAGACAGCTAACAAAACTTTGAAAACAATATATTCAAGTAGCTGCCTTTGAGACTATAGCGACATATATAAATTGTGGTAAAGCTACTGATAAAATCAACGCTATACTGAAGCCATATTTTGATATCATAAGACCTGAAATAGTTGGAGCAACCGCGGAACTAATATACGCAACTCCCTGAATTGTTCCAGTTACCGAACCAATAAGTTCATTGCTGACTCCATCCTGGGCAACAGATATTATAAGATTCCAATAAGCAAAGGCCGTGAAACCAATCATCCCAGACAATATTATTAAACCAATTTCCTTAATATATCCGGAAAAATAAAGAAGAGAAAGAATAAAACCTGGGAGACCAGATGCAAGTATACTTTTTCTTCTACCAATTTTATCCGATAAGACGCCAAAAAAAATAGCCCCAAGTGCCCCAATTATTGAAAATAACCCAAAAGAGAACCCTGCATTGGCTAGATCTAGGCCTCCAATTTTTACCATATAACTCGGAGCCCAAGTTGCAAATGAAGAGAAAGCCAAATTTGCTATTGCTATTCCGATGCAGAGCAAGATAATTCTACTGTCTTTAAAAAAGTGAAAGGGGCTTATGGTAGATTTTTTAAATTTTTTCTTTTGATCGGGTTCTTTTTGCCTGCTTAACCATAGAATCAATGATAAAACAAGAGAAATAGCACCTATTAAACGAAATGGACTTCGCCAACTGAAAGCTAATATCAATATCGCAGACAGCCAAGGACCTATGAATCCTCCTAATCCATAAAATCCATTTGTTATTCCAATTATTGTTCCTCGAGAAGCGGGTATTACATTTCCAACAAATGCATATAAAGGGGGGGTGAAAATTCCTGCCCCAGTCCCAGTTATTAAAAGAGCAAGCAGGAGTGTTGAATAATTATATGAATAACCTCCAAAAATCAAACCACACGACAATATTGTAAAGCCCATTGACATAGCAGTTTTTGTTCCTACCTTATCAGATAAGAAACCACCTAAGATCATAAATACGGCCATTGTTCCTAAGAGCAAAGAGACAATGGCTCCTCCCTCGGCCTCGACAAGATTGTACTCCATCATAACCTCTGGAATAAAGACACCAACTGAAAGTCTGAACATTGCCCATATAGCGTATCCTATTAACGGGAAAATGATTATTAGCAGAATTTTTCTATCAATATGCAAATTCGTTACTCCGAATTATGTAACTTAATTTTATGGTTAAACGAGATGTTTTTGGAGGTACATTGAATTCTTAAAGCCGATTAGCTAGACTTTTGGCATCTCTTTTTATTTTCATTAAATCCTCGTCAGTTAGTTTACCTCTTATATCACCCAGTCTCCCTTTAGTGCTCAATTCTTCAGATCCAGGAAACTCACATAGGACATACCATTCATCTAAAATCGTAAAACCTAAATGATCGAAGAATTGGCTCATTATTTTACCCGCTGGAATGGCCTCATTCCAGTATGTGGTCCAGAATAAGTACAGAAAACAAGAGAGTTTTTTCCAGGGATCCTGGGAGAGCCAATTTTAATTTTTCCCTTTTCTTTGTAATTATTAAATTTGTTAGTCAAGAAATCGGAAATTGATTTTATAGGTCGCCAATTGTAAGATGGTGAACCGATATAAATTAGATCATAATCGAAGAAATCAATATTTGAGGCGTCATCTACTTTTTTTAACGAGACTTCTAATCCAGCATCCTCCAAACCATCTTTTATCGTCAAAGCCACTTTTTCAGTATTTCCAGTTTTCGATTCGTAGATTATTATTGTTTTTTCCATTTTACTTTCCTCTATCAATTCATTATATTTTAAGCGGGGGGGATTAATGTGATTAATTTTTATAGTTATAAGAAGTCCAAGATAATATTTTAGGAAGTACTCCTAATCTTCTGAATTTTTTAAAATTTTTCTCTCTTTTTTTGAGTATGACCATTTCAGAGCGATAGGCGTAAGAATCGTTGTGAGAATTACCATTGTTACAACAGCACCATAGATATTTTGTGTTAATATGCCTGAGGTCATACCGATACCGACTATTATTAAACCGACTTCACCTCGAGACATCATTCCTAATCCAATTCTGAATCCTTTCTTAGCATCTCTGAGCATTGCCATTGCGGGCAGACCGCATCCAATGAGTTTGCTAACTACTGCCACAAACAATAAAATTAGAGCGACCCAAATAGAGTTGATATTCAAGGATCGAATATTGAATTGAGCACCTATGACTGCAAAGAATATTGGGGAGAACAGAATGCTCAGTTTTTCGATATAATCTCTGACCCTCACTATTACTTTTGATCCAGCCAGTGCCATCCCTGCTGCAAATGCTCCAATGATTGGGCTTAAACCTACAACAATGGCAGCTACTGCGCTGGCGAAACATGTGGCTGTCGAAAACGCTTCCACAGTACCTCTAGTTTGCCATCTTTCAGCAGCTCCCACAAATTTTGGCGCTACGGTGAGAACTATAATCAATAATACCAACCAGAAGGCCACAGTTCTAAACAATATCCACGTTAAATCCTGTAGAAGTGGCGGAGCCCCAGAGGTAACGATAGAAATCACTACAGCCAAGACGACCAAACCTAAAACATCATCTATGACTGCGGAGTTTATCATTATATTTCCCTCTATTGAATTGAGTCGGCCAAAGCTCTCTAAAGTCCTAAGGGTTATTGCTATACTTGTAGCAGTAAGTGCTGCTGCTACCAAGAGATTTATCTCCCAAGGAAATCCCAATAGTTGCATAATATATAATCCAGAGAAGAATGGAACAACCACTCCAAAGGTACCCACTATTGCTGATTTAGAGCCAACTGCTCTGAATTGACTGAAACTAATTTCTAAACCAGCAATAAAAAGAAGCAGGATCGCACCTATTTCAGCGAAACCTAACACATATTCATTTATCTCTATGATTGGGGCACCAAAAATTTCCAATCCTCCTAGTGCATAAGGTCCCAAAATCATTCCAGCAAATAATTCACCCAGAACTTCAGGTAAATCAATCTTAGTGAATAAACCACCAATAATCTTAGCTGCGACTATTAGAAGGCCAATGCTAATAATTGCCTTATAGAGGGGTTCAGGTTCCTGAACTTCTATAGATTGAACTCTTTTCCATTCTGCGCTCACTTCTTTAGGTCCGTCCATTGAAATAGTGACATTAGTGTCTTTACTTTCCAAATCTCCTGACCAACCAATGAATCTGTATTTAAAAGGTAATGCCCCTACTTCTTTCTCTTTTATTGAAATTTTAGCTAGAGTATCTTCATCATACCATCCTCCTCCTTCTGCAGAACCCATCTCCGTGTTTACTGTTAAAAAGAACTGCTTTTTGTAAGTGGAATTTATGTTGAAGCTGCCATCAACCTTTTGGATTAGAGGATTCTGTTTTAATATCTGTCCATCCTTTGTCCAACCATTAAAAACCAATCTCGTGGAGATATCAATAACTATTACTTCTCTGGCCTCTAAGCGTATGATTTCGCCCTCATCATGCCATCCTTCTATCTCAGGATTTGTATCTGATATTATCTTGAATTGATGGGTATATTGGAATAATACTCTTGTATTACTCGAGGCAACGTATGCGATCGGTCTTTTAAGAATATATTTAGCATCGCCTATTGTAATTTCACTAAGTTCCAAAGTATGGAATGTACCTCCCTCAAAAATGATTTTTGAATTGTTTAAAGCATGTCCCTTGAAAAGCCCATCTACATACATATCCGGATAGAAATCTCCAGGAAAACCTTTTATTATTATTAGAACTTCATAGGGTGAAATGGCTGGTACTTTAGATTCCAATGGAAAATCTACTTTTAAAGTTGCATTGGGTTTGAGCGTGACAAAAGCTTTTTGAGAAATATACTTTGTTTTTTCTACAGTGACTGTATACATACCAGGTTTTAACATAAATGAATATGTACCATTATTTCTGGTCCAAGAAGAATGTATCATCGTATCATTCTCATATATTGCAACCCTTGCAAAGCCAATGGAACGAATAATATTTTCATCAACTTCATAGACTACTCCATATAACTGACTTAGCTCTTCTTCTGGTTCGCAACAACCAGCAGATATTTGAAAAAATAGAAAGAAAAGAGTCATAGCCAAAATTAATTTAGTCGCTTTCATCACCAGTCGCCATTAACTTCCAAATGATTTTATACATATTGAAATGAAATATAACTTAGCTTTCGTTTTAATTAGCTTAGATTGACTAATAAGTTATATTTCGAAATTTAAAATGATAAACAATTAGATTCGATAGAATTTATTATTGAACTGCCAAACAATAGACTTAATATCCAGATTCTTAATTATGAAGAAAAAATGCAATTCATTTACATCCAATTTTATTATTTTTTAATAGATTCTTTAAATTGATTAGAAGAATCTTAAAAGCAAGTATATATTGGCAATTACTATCGTTATAATCATTGTTATAGCACCCACTTTCAAGAAATCCATGAATGAGATTTTAACACCTTTAGCCTCAGCAACACCAATTGCTACAATGTTTGCGGACGCTCCAATCAATGTGCCATTTCCTCCAAAACCTGCTCCAAGCGATAGAGCCCACCATAAGATCGATACATCCGTGTCTGTAATTCTAGATATATCTTGGATCATGGGTATAAAAGCAGCTACTAAAGGTATGTTGTCTATGATACCGGAAGCTATGGCAGAAACCCAAAGTACCATGCTAACCATAAGTGGTCCACTCCACCCTACAAGATTTACTACTTGGATCGCAAGCTCTTCTATCGTACCAGTTTCTACAAGACTTCCAACAATTATAAATAAACACGTAAAAAAGATGAGTGTTCTCCACTCAACTCTCTCAAGTATTCTTGGCATTTTCACTCCACCTATAAATAATATTATAATAGCGCTAGCCATTACGATGGCAGCTGGGGGCATATGGAGAAAGTCGTGTATAAATAACATGGATATTGTTGCAATAAATATTCCAAGACCTATTCTGAAAAGTCTTTTATCCGAAATTATTCCTCTTAAGCTCATGGTTACACTTTTTTCAGTTGAGGCTCTAAATTCAGCTTTATAAATTCTGTTTAGTAAAAATATTAGCAAGGCAAACGCCACAAGAGAAATGGGCATAGTGTTATTTATGAAGTCTATAAAGGTTAATCCTGTTGCAGAAGCAATCATGATATTTGGCGGATCGCCAATTAAAGTTGCGGTTCCACCAATATTGGATGCCAAGATTTCAGCTATTATGTAAGGCTTCGGATCAATTTTTAAAAAGTCAGCAATCTCTAAAGTAATAGCAACCATAAAAAGAACTGTAGTTACATTATCTAGTAGAGCTGATAGAAAAGCAGTAATCGACGTAAATAAAATGAATATATATAAAGTGTTTCCAGCACAAAGATTTACTAATCGAAATCCAATCCAACGGAAGAAATTAGCTTCATCCAAAACTCCAACCAGCACCATCATACCAAAAAGCAGACCAATAGCGTTGAAATCGATATATCCTATCATTTTCTCTTTTGGAAGAATATCAAAGAACCATAGTGCAGCCACTCCAACCATAGATGCAATGGTTCGCTCTCTCCATCCTGTCGCTATGAAAAAGTAAACGAGTATGAAAATAATGATCGCAGCGATTTGAGGACTAATTATAGGAGTGCTTTCCCACACAGCATTTACCGTTTTAGGCTCATCCATCAAAATAGAAGCTGTGGAATTTTTACTATCTAAATCTCCTTTCCAACCAACGAATCTAAACTTAAAAAGAAAAGATCCTTCATCTTCTTCAATAATTGAAATTTTAGCTAGAGTATCTTCATCATACCATCCTCCTCCTTCTGCAGAGCCCATCTCCGTGTTTACTGTTAACAAGTACTGCTTTTTGTAAGTGGAATTTATGTTGAAGCTGCCATCAACCTTTTGGATTAGAGGATTCTGTTTTAATATCTGTCCATCCTTTGCCCAACCATTAAAAACCAATCTCGTGGAGATATCAATAACTATTACTTCTCTGGCCTCTAAGCGTATGATTTCGCCATCATCATGCCATCCTTCTATCTCAGGATTTGTATCTGATGTTATCTTGAATTGACGAATATATTGAAAGAAAGCTGAAGAATTCCCAGCTGAAACATATACTATCGATCTTTTAGGAACATATTTTGTATTACCTAAATCGAATTCGCTTAACTCTATAGCATGGAAAGTATCCCCTTCAAAAGTGATTCTGGTGTCATTTAATGCGTAGCCCTTAAAAATCCCATCAACTAACAATTCAGAATAAAGATATTCTGGAAGACCTTCGATTATTATAATTGCTTCATATGTCGAAATTGGTGGGATTTTCAATTCTAAAGGAAAATCAACCTTTAAAGTAGCATTGGACGCAAGGATAACAAAGGCTTTTTGAGGAATATATCTCGCCTTCTCAATATTGACAGTATACATTCCAGGTTTTAATATAAAGGAGTAGGAGCCGTTATTAGCTGTCCACATGGAATCTATCAATGTATCATTTTCAAAAATTTCTACTTTTACGAAAGAGATTGGGATTTTTTCTCCATCGTCGATTTGATAGACAAAACCAGTAAGATGAGCAAGATCATCATTTGACTCACCATTTACGATAGAAGCGGGAATAACGGCTAATGTAAGGATCAGAACCAGGACAAGAATGTCAAGTCTCATTATCTAACGCCAAATATTTAATTGGGTTTATCACCATTTTTCTATCGGCATAGCTATTATTTCTTGAATTATTAATCTTGTATCAGGATTTTTTCCGAAGGCTTTGTTCTGAGGTGCCGTTCTAACCACTATAGCAGTATCAACACCCTCACCAGTACCTCCAACTGATATGACCTTTTTATATGGTCCTACTTTATTTATCTCTACAGCTGCAAGAGGAAGTTCAATTGCAACTTTCATACCTTGACCGAATGCATATAAGATCTCCTTTACAACATTCCATGATTCGCCACAGAAAGGTAAAAAAGCCAGATCAAAAGCTTCCCGATGCAATACCTTTTTAGTATCTTCAGAGACAGCTTCTAAACGTTTTCTGATCAACTTTCCGAAAAGCCCCTGATCTGCGGAGGCTATTCTTCTGCAAGCAGATGCTGCTTCCACTTCGGAGACGGCTACAATTTTGGCCAAAGTCCCTATTTTTTTAGAGAAGGTCGTTGCAGTCTTACCTGTAGTCAATGGGACTAAAATCGACTCGATGTCTTCTTCTTTTAAACGTTCTTTTATTGCTTCTATGACCGAGTTTGTATTTATGAAACCTGGTTGATTAAAATATATAATGCTTTTTTTTATAGGAGGCATAACCAGTCACCCAATCAAGTAATATACCTAGATCCCATAATTCTGTAATCAATAATTTGATTACAACGACGGGATATTCTAATATTCAATCTAGAATATTTATCTTAAAACAAATTATTAAGCTATCTTTCAGATCCTTATACGAATTACGAAATATTAAAAATATTAAATATCTGTGTCATATGAATTTGTGCGACTTTTTAAAATCAGAAAATTTTAAGTGTAAGATTTATTTTCTTTTGATTGGTGCCGAGAAGCCGAGGTAGGGAGTCTTCCCCTTGAAAGCTCAGCCTGGGAGAGCACCCGACTTGGCCTAAGCCTAGGGTGAAGCTGAAGACCGGGCTGCCGTGAGTTCAAATCTCGCCCTCGGCACCTCTTTTGATTTGATTAGCTGTTTGTATGCGAAATTCATGAATCCATAATCAGGTATCAATCTTTCAAATGCATTCTATCTATTTTAGAAGGATTTTTTGCCTTATATTAATATCTGAATGATCTTAGGTAAAATGCTTAATAATTCATATAAAAAATGCAAAAGAGCTCAATAATCCAATAAAAATGCAAAAATAGCCGAAGTTTATTCTCGATGCAGTGGTTATTAAAAGTCTAATTGTAATTAATCCAAAAAATAATGATGTTAAGATCGCTATTATAGAATTAATATCAAATTGTATTTTATTTAACAGTGTAATTCCAATTTCTGCTATAAGAATGACAGGGATGCTCATAAGAAAGCTTATGCGGATTGCTTTTTTTGCATCATACCCCATTAGCAAAAGAGATGAAACCGTAATACCCGATCTGCTTATTCCGGGCAATATAGAAAAACCCTGGAGAAATCCAACAGGCGCAGCATCAGTTAACCGTATCTCCTTTGATAAGATTGCTCCTTTAGATCTTATTAGCTGCAGCAGACCTGTGAATATTAAAAAAATCCCTATTATCAATGTTGCAACCTTTCCTGAAAACTCCAGCTTATCAAGCCCAAGCATCATTATTGGAATTCCAATTAAAGCGGTGAGAGTCGTCGAGGCCATAATAAATTTAGTCAATCTACAAATTTTTATTGATTCATCCTGGTTCCCAAAACAATTTGGGATATTTCGAAGTATATTGAGAAGATCTTTCCGAAAATACATCATAGCTGAAAGTAAAGTTCCAGTATGAAGCCATATTGCGTAGTATATTGCATTTTTTAGTGAAAATCCAAAAAAGTTAATCATTATGAGCGAAGTCATGGCTTCACTACTAAGCGGAAGCCATTCCGTAAATCCTTGAATTATACCAAGTATTATTGCTTCTATTATTTCCATCTCTTTTCATCATTGACATAATTTATTATAAATTTCATTATTTGTCGTTTATAGCAAATATCCACTAATTAATTTTAAAAAAAATGGCAATTGATCCTAAATTTCACAAAATCTTATCTAATATTTTGTTGAATTATTTCCAATAGGGATATTTATGAGTGTTTCTAACAACTCGATAAATTCAGCGCTTATCATAGTCGATATGCAGAAAGATAATGTTGGCAGATATTGCAAAGATATAATTCCACAAATTCAGTCTCTTATAAGAAAAGCTAGAGAAAAAAAGATGCCGATAATCTTCGCTTGTGACAGCAGATACCCTGATGATTCTTTATTCGAAAGGGCCGGGATTGAAATCCATACAATAAAAGGAACTGAGGGGGCAGAAGTTATAGACGAATTTGCTCCAACACCTGAAGATATGATCGTAGAGAAAAGGATGCTTAGTGCTTTCTTTGGAACCGATTTGGATTTTACATTAAGAGAAAAAGGGATAAAAAAATTAATAATTACTGGAGTTCGAACCGAGTTCTGTTTTCTAAAGACTGTACTAGATGCTTTTGAATTGGGTTATGAAATAATTGTGCCTTTAGATTCTTGCGCGTCTCCCTCTGAAGAGGGACATAAAACAGTTTTAGCAAGTCTTGACGTATTAAAGATAAAAAAATCCACAACTGAAGAACTCCTCCGACAACTATGAAGAATTAGAATTTAATAAAATGGAAAAAATGTATGTGCAGTAGTACGTGTAACAAACGGTGAAGCAATATTAGGACAAAAAACTTTCTGATTACTCACCTAATCAGTTTTCCATATTTTTCTCATCAGCTTAAGTGTTTTTAAGAAACCATCATCTCTCTCAGCGATTACATCTTCAATTCTGAATTTGGAATAATCATAGAAACCTTTTCCTTTCTTCATGCCTAGCTCGCCTCTTTCAACCTTTTCCGTCATTGGTTTAGGAACCTCTTTAGAATTTGATAGACTGGGAAATAGATAACTCCCAACATTGTACCAACTGTCCACTCCAGCCGAATCTATTTGTTTAAAAGGTCCTATAGTCGCCCATCTGAATCCTAGAACGCTGTTAAGGCAGATATCAACATCCTCGAGCTCTGCAATTCCATTCTCAACAAGATAAAAAGCCTCTCTTACAAGTGCTGACTGAAGCCTGTTAAGAATGAATCCATCAATTTCCTTCTTGACGACAAATGGCATCTTGCCAATCTTTTTAATCAAATCATAAGCTATTTGGAATGTAAGATCAGAAGTTTCATTACCTCTAATAATCTCAACTCCTGGAACTATGTGAGGTGGAACTGAAAAATGAGTGCCAACGACTCTATCAGGCTTTTTTAGACCTTCAGCGATTTTGGATATCATCAAACCTGATGTGTTACTTGCGAGTATGGCATCCTCGGTGACAGCCGCTTCCAGCTTTTTAAATACCTTTCTTTTTACATCAAGTTTTTCCACAACGGCTTCTGTTACATAATTGCATCCATCTACCGCCTCTTCTAAACTCGTTGAAGTAGATACTCTTTTCAATGCGCTTTCAGAAGCTTCCCTTGTCGTAAACTCGTTTGCCACAAGTGTTTTCAGTTCAGATTTCAGAAGGGCCATATTCTTTTCCAGAATCTCTTCATCAACATCCATCAATGAAACTGAATACCCATTTAAAGCGTAGATCTCAGCGATGCCGTGCCCCATCACTCCAGCACCTATAACAGCCATTTTTCCAATATCTTCTATCGATTCCATTGAATTTCACTCATATAATTATCAGATCATAAAATTATTTAGATTTTAAGATAATACAGATCTTCGAAGGCGCGATATTTGAGCATTTGAGATCATTCTTTAAGTTTTTTTACTAATTTCGTAATAAATAATATAAAATTCAAATTGCGTGATGGGTCATGAATAGACCGAAAACAAAAGAGTTGTTTGATCGAATCAGCAAAATAGTTCCAGGCGGAATCCATTCAAATATCAGATATGTTGAACCATTTCCTTATATCTTTGAAAAAGCCGAAGGTTCAAAATTAATTGATGTTGATGGAGACGAACATATTGACACTGTAATAAATTACGGAGCTTTAATTCTAGGACATGGTGATCGAAGAGTTAATGATGCTGCAAAAAATGGAATTGAGACGGGATTAACGTGTGGCATCGAGAGTGAATTCAGCATAGCAGCTGCTGAGAAATTCAATGAAATAGTGCCCTGCGCGGAGATGATCAAATTTTCTTTATCTGGAACCGAGGCCGTCGCTCATGCCTTAACAATACTTAGAGGATACACTAAGAAGGATAAGATTATAAAAATGGAAGGTGCTTACCACGGTTGGAACGATTCAGTTATTATAAATGTTCATCCAGACTTGGAAAAGGCTGGACCTGAAAGTTCACCAAATAAGGTATACGATACTCAAGGCATTACTCAAAATGCTAAGAATAATACAATAATAATTCCATACAATAATCCGGAATTAGCAGAGAAAGCAGTCAAGGAAAATAAAGACGAGATTTGCGCATTATTGGTTGAGCCAGTGGTATTCAATAGCGGTGCAATTATGCCAAAAGAGGGATATCTAAAACAGCTAAGAGAAATAACAGAGGATAATGGCGTCCCATTATTATTTGATGAGGTAATAACAGGTTTTCGATTGGCACCAGGTGGAGCTCAAGAATATTACGGAGTAACTCCCGATATTGCTACTTTTGCCAAAGCCATGGCTAATGGATTTCCAATCAGCGCAGTTGCTGGGAAGAAGGAAATAATGGAAGTTTGTACTCCTGGAAAGGGTACTATGTATGGAGGAGTATATAATGGAAGTCAAGTCTGTACTGCTGCAACATCAGCTACACTCGATCTGATCAGAGATGGTGAGATACAGAAGAAACTAAATGAATCTACCTCATATATGACAAAAAGATTCCAAGAGATTGCAGACGATAAGAACGTTAAGGCACAACTTATAGGTCTCGGGGGCGAATTCTGCGTCTATTTCACAGATGAAGAAATCGTAGATTATAGATCTGCAGCGAGATCTGATAAATCAAAATCCATACAATTTCATAGAAATCTCTTAGAAAGAAATATCTATACTTATGATGGTTTCTTGTTCCACAATGGAATTTGTGCTGCACATACAAAACAAGATATTGATTCAATATTGACAGCAATGGAGAGTTCATTGTAGAATAAATTTACAAGGACTAAATTTTGATCTATTTGAGATGGATTGAATGAAGTATTTGAGACAAGAGAAGCATTACCATGCGTTAGGTCCACACTTCGATCCTCTTTTAAGAATCAATTCAGGGGAAACAATTGTAGTTGAAACTTTAGATAATATGGGAAACAGAGTTAATTCGGTAAATGATAGCGATCAAATACGTTCACCGATTAATCCACTATCCGGACCTATATATATTGAGAATGCAGAGAAAGGGGATTGCCTAGAAGTCATAATTGATGATATAAAAGTGCTCAGAGGACATGGATGGACCGGGCAAACTTCGGAGTGGGGATTTATTGAAATGTGCAGTCCAATTTGGAATATATTAAACGACAAGATACCCACCGTAATAAAGATATGTCGAATCGAGAATGATAAGATATTTTTTCCATTAAAAGATGGAAAAGAGATAGTGTTACCTCTTAGACCTATAGTAGGAACAATAGGTACAGCCCCTGAGGTTGAAGTGCCTAGTACAACTCCTGGTCCCTACGGCGGAAATATGGATTGTTTGGAAGTTAAACCCTCAAATAAATTGTATCTTCCAGTCTATGTCCCTGGTGGGTTGTTGTTTCTTGGAGATATTCATGCATCTCAAGGTCATGGAGAGTTGGGTGGTGCGCCAGTTGAGGTTTCAGCCGAAACGAAAATAACTATTAACTTAATAAAGGATAGAACAATTGGTTGTCCTCGCATAGTTTCAGAGGACCATCTTATGACTGTCGGAAGTTCCAAACCAACTGAGAATGCTATTAGAATCGCATTATGTGAATTAGTGTCTTGGCTAAAAGAAGATTATAATTTTGACATATGGGATGCAAATCTCCTAATTACATCTGTTGCTGAGATTGAATGCAGCCAAATTACTAATCCGTTGTTTACAACAGCGTTGAAGTTTCCTAAAAAATATTTACCCTAAAGAAAAGAAGTGTGAGATTTTCAGAATCCCGATCCATAGAATGTTAAAATCCATCCTCGTAAAAAACTTCTTTTTTCCACACGATACAAGATCAGTCTTTAAAGATATCATAAGTTTCTCTTTGTTTTTTCATGATTTCTAGACCTCTACTCAAAGAAGGCATCATAATTGAAAGGGTCTTTTCAACTTTACCAGAGTCTAAACATGTTTGCAAGGGAAACTGCATAGAATGTTTCTTCAGGTCTATGCCCATCGTTTTTACAAAGTCATCAATAGGTCCGTCTTTGATTAGATTCTCGTCCAAATCAAACATTTTAGCTACCTCTTTTGCGAATCCTAATCTTGAGATGCAGGTCCTTTCAGAGATATGGAATATTCCCTGTTGATCTTTTTGGTGCAATTTTAATATAATATTAGCAAAATTGCTTGCCAATGTGGGTGTTTGGAACCAATTTATTGGAAGTACAATCTGTTTTCCCTCTTTAAGTGCGTTGATCGTATTGAGCGTCCATCCACCTCGCCTTTTGAGATGATCTTCACGTTGAGCCTTTGACTTGGGTATAGCAAAATTATTTCCATAGATGTTTGCAGGTCTGGCGGATATCCATTTAGCTTTTGATTTTTTCAGTTCTTCTTCAGCTTTTAACTTAGTCAAACCATAGTTATTTACGGGATTTGGCTCTTCCTCTTCTTTGTAACGTTTCCCGAATGTTTTCTTCCCATCAAATACCCAATCTGAAGAAACGAAAATTATTCTGGCTCCAACTTCAGCGCAAGCATCTGCTAAATATCTCGTACTCAGTACATTTACTTTTTCAGCAAATTCAGGCCTCTTTTCGCATACAGCTGCACTTACAATTGCACCGCAATGAACTACTAGATCAGGTTTATTCTTCCTGATTGCATCAAAACAAGCTTTTTTGTTAATGACATCCAATTTTTCTATTTCATAGCCTTTAACTTCTATAGGATTTAAGGTAGTTGCAATAACTTCATATTTTTTTTGAGCAAACCATACTATATTACTCCCTAGAAACCCAGCAGCACCAGTGACTAATATTTTTTCCAAAAAATCACACTCATACATTCATTATAAGAAGATATTGAGAAGAATAATAGATATAAATGTCAGATATTCTTAACTTTTCAATTCTTCAGCTTTTTCGTTATAATTTAAGAACTGTTCATATAAATTTCCAATCCCTAGAATTTTTGAAATTTAATATAAATTCTAAATATGCGCGAGAGTGCAATATCTCTTGATTTCTATCTTCGTTTCTTCTATACTGAACTGGCTATAGAAAACAATTTATTTACAGTTTTCCAGTTTCTTGTTGTAGCAGATACATTCAACTTTTTCTCAAAGAAATTATTAGACAATTTGGATTTTCCATAACCATTAGGACAAAAAAGATAAATTTCTGACCCCGAAATAGAAAATTCTTCCGATTTCTCTTTTACACTATTAATATCTTTTATTGGTACTTTTTTTTGGTAATCAGACAGAAACGTAACATGAAGTTTGGTTACGTCTTTTTTTAGGAAGGGATTTCTTTCAATTACTTTTCCAAATTCATCTTTTGTCCTAATTAAGACGGCTATATTAAAACCAAAAGATTCTTTTATTTTTCTTTCAATTTGATCTTTTAATTCTTTTGAGTTTGTATTTGGACATCGAAATACAACATTACCGCTTTGAATGTAGGTCTTTACCTCTTTGAGGTCCAAAGATTGATATAGTGTCTTTAACTCATGCATCTTTATCTTTTTTTGTCCGCTAACGTTAATTCCACGAAACATTGAGATATAGGTCTTCATAATCTCATTAATTTTAATAAGATTCTAAAAATTTTTGTTTATTTGAAGGTGGGTAAACATGCTTTTACACCTTTATTGCGGGAGTACTAAATTAGCGCGCCCTATAAGATTCCTGCCGTATTCTACCACATTTCAAACAATATTGAAAGTCGTTTTTCAATTGTGTTCCGCAATAGATACAGTAAACTCTTCTGAAGATAGACGTCTTTAAAGCCAATTTTCTATACTTAAAAAATAATGACCAACCAATTAGATATATGACTATTACACCGATAATTATTCCTGTCAAACTAAAGAAGTCCCAAAAACCGTGAAGTATTGTCGATATTCCTAAACCGGTAAGGATCAATTTCCCTCTTCTGGCTCTATTAAATTTCGCTAGCCCAAGAAAATATCCTAGGATCACCCCATCCAGGGCATGACCAGGAACTGTAAGGATTGCTCTTAGAATTCCAGTTGTGATTCCTCCTTCTAAAACGTAAAATAAATTTTCTATTGTAGCAAATCCTAGTGCCGCTGATGCCCCATATACAATTCCGTCCATCGTCTCGTTGAAATGAATTGATCTGAAAGCAGGAAGTGTAGCTAAGAGCTTGGAAAATTCTTCTGATAGACCTATAATGATGAATGAGTGAATAATTATCGATAATATACTCTCAGTAGGTGGAAGAATTGCCGATCCAATTGTTTCAAGAATTATTGCGGGAATTATTGACATCATGCCCATAACATAAGTAAAAAAAATAATTCTCAGGGGCTCTTTTTCATATTTATCTCTTGTATAAAAAAACCATAAAAAAAATAGAGCTGGAGCGACTGCCAGTACCAATAATATGTGAAACATAGAGATATCATTCAATAAAAGCTATGTAATAAGCCTATAAAATTAAATTATCTTTATAGTCACACGCACCATTAAAAATTTTAATTTTCACACTATTATGATGGCTTGATAATCTCAAGATGGTACGAGCTAAGAAAAATGGGTGTCCGTTCTATTTCATGAGTTGGATTGCTATCTTTTTCCCGAACTCTTTTGATTTGTGCAGTTCCCCTTCGGTAACGGGACCTTTCATGCCCTCTACTCTTATCGACAATCCCGGAGTTATTATTTGTAGACTGGTTTTGTCATTTATGCGCCCCTCCATCTTTTTCACAGCCTTCTCAAAGTCCTTTCCCAAGTAAGTGTCAAAAACAGCGACTTGTTTTCCCTCTAAATCGAGTTTGCCAAGTTTGTCAATAAACTTGGAAATTTTCCGAGCAGGTCTTCCGAAACGGTTTGGCGCTCCTATCAAGATTGCATCAAAGTCAGCTACACCATCAATGTCGAACTTATCAACATCACTAATTGCAACATCGAGTTCCTTAGCTTCTTTTAATCCACTAACAATATTTTCTGCCACAAGTTTAGTATTGCCATATTTCGTATCATAAGCCACAGAAACCTTCAACATGCATTTCACATCCTCTATTTCCTTAAAACTAATATGAGATATTATAAACTATATGCTCAAAAGTTTACTACCCGCACCCTTTTTATCAATAAAGAGAGAATGTGCACATATAATTCGGAAGAGTTAATGACATGGATAAAAAACTTCTATTTTATGGCGGTATTTTCGGTCCTCTAGTGTTCTTGTTGGTTGATATTATTGGAGGTATCATTACTCCAGATTATAATTATATAATAAATGCAGTAAGTGAATTGACTCAAGCGGGTTCAGAGAATACTTACTTATTGGGTTCACTTTTCCTAATTTCTGCCATAATGACTATTGCTTTTGGAATTGGAATGCTCTTAAACTATAAAGATAGGCGCAGTAAATTGCTTTTTACAGCCAGTATATTAATTATTACGACTGGTATATTTTCAGGATTAACCGGGACTATCTTCCCAATGGATCCCTTCAATTCAGAGATGACGTTTGCAGGAATAATGCATATAATTTTAACAGGAATAAGTGCTGTATTTGTGATGTTGTTAATACTTATGATTGGAATAGGTTTTCATAGAGAGAAACAGTGGAAGTCATTTAGATTGTATTCAATAATTACCGTAATTATTATGGTTGTTTTTGGCGGTTTAACTCCTGCATTGATTATGAATAGTATTCCGCTACTGGGATTTTTTGAACGTATTGTCATTTATGCATATTTACTGTGGTTTTTTGTTCTGGCATTTAAATTATTAAAATAATGTCCTATAACGCGTTTATAATAAAATCATAAATAATATTGCCTTATAATAACACCTTGTGAATCTTATGAGTGTAGATCCATCTTGGAAGGGTTTTTATAAGGCAGGGGGTTTCTCCCTCGCGGCAGGTGGAGTCCTCCTTTTCATGTTCGTTCTCTCCAAAATCATCACGCAACAACCTCTTGTAATAACTCCAGAGGCAGTCCTTACAAATCCCATCCCCCCAACCATTAGTTTCCTCATAGCAATCATTGGAGAGGTACTTCTTCTGTTTGGATTCTTGGGACTCTATCTCTCTCTGAAGGATGTCAAGAAGACCCATATGCTGATAGCCACTGGATTTGGGTTGGCAGCTGTACCCATGTTCCTTGCTTCTCGAGGCCAGATTATATCCCTCCTCCGACTAAGCGATAAATACATGGTTACATCTAGCACGACTCTGAGAGAGGCATACCTAGCTTCAGCAACCCTCGCATTAGCATTAGAAAATACTTACTCAACCATGGCGATGGTTCTCCTTAATGTCGCGGTTATCATTGTAGGTTTTACCATGCTGAAGGGGGTCTTCGGCAAGGGTATAGGCTACTTGGCTATCGTTGCAGGCATCATAACCATCTTTGCTCCTCCCTTAGCAATAATGGGAGCCCCAATCATAATACCACTTACTGGATTAGTCCTATCAGGCATTTGGAATATAGTCGCTGGTGTCAAACTCTACAAACTGGGGTAAAACATTTAAAGCGCGCTAAAAATGGCTAGAAAAAAATAAAAAATAGAAATAATCAAGTTCTTTTTTAAGCGCATATTTTTTTCTAAAAAAACCGTTCATATTAAAAAAATTTTTGTTCTGCGGTCAACTAAATAGACTGTCATGTACAGAGAACATCGTATTCGTAGCTTCAAGGAATTAAAGGATTTTATATTAGCGCTGGATGAAGATGAGGGAATAAGGATTTTTGGCAAAGTCAAAGGCTTCACAAAGGGAGGTTTCATTTTCATTGGAATATACATGGGAAAATATTGCGTGATGATCTGCGATAGAATCTGGAATCAAAAAAGTAAATCCTATTTGGTTGGGAGTAAAAGCAAATATTTCTATTTTTCTGAAATTAAAGAACTCCTAACGTTTTTAGAAATAAATATTGAAAAACCGTTAAAGGCTTGGTTATATTGAATAAAAAATAATTTGTTAAAAATCTAATATTCCAAAAATTCTTGCAAGTTTAATGACTATTTTTAAAATCTTCTTCTTTGAAGTTTTTTCAATTTCCTTATGGTTTTTTGTAAAAGTTCTCAATCTGTAAGCAATTCTCGATATTATGCGTAATGCTTTCGATGTATCGAAATCATCATCCATAGATTTAATAAATTCACGCTCAAAATTTTCTATATCTTCAACCAAACCAAGTTTATCAGAAAAATCTTTACCTTCGGGTAAATTTTTAAAATTTCTAATTACATCCTCAATAGATTTAATATTTGCTTCGGATTTTTTAATCTCTTTTTCATTGAAATTGACTGATCTTCTATAATGAGTTGATAAAAAATAATAGCGCAATACTTTACGATCATAATATTTCATAAAGTCTCTAATGGAAATCATATTTTCAAGTGATTTACTCATCTTCCGCCTATCTATTTTGAGAAGTCCAGTATGCGCCCAATATTTAACATATGGTTTTTTTCCTCCAAAAGCCTCTCCTTGAGCGATCTCAGCTTCATGATGGGGAAAAATAAGCTCGATAGCCCCCCCATGAAGTTCATATTGAGAACCTAACCACTTCACTGCTATTGCCGTATCCTCGATATGCCAGCCGGGTCGACCACTCCCCCAGGGAGAGTCCCAAACAGGTTCTTTTTCAACTTTTCTCCAAAGCGAAAAATCTTCAGGATTTTTCTTTGTTAAGCAAAGTTCTAATGGGCGGAGAGAGATCTCATCTTTAGTCTGGTTGGATAGCCTACCATAATCAGGAAATTTTTTTACATTAAAATAAACTCCAGTATCAGTCTCATATGCGAATCCATCTTCAATCAATTTTTGAATCTGCTCGATAATCCCCGTTATATGATCGGAAGCTCGCGCAAAAACATCAATGCTATCTATCCCTAATGAATCAAGGTCTTCATGAAAATATCTCTCAAACTTTTTTGAAAGTTCAAGAAAATTCATCCCCACTTCTCTGGATTTTTCGATGAGTTTTTCTGCAACATCGGTGATGTTCATTAAAAAGAATAAATCACAACCCTTGAATCTGAGATATTTTGCGATTGCATCGAAAGCGATAAAGGTTCTTGCATGACCCAAATGGCAATAATCATATACCGTTGGACCACAAACAAATATTTTTAATTTATTTCCCCTTGGAACTTTGAGATCTTCTTTTCTTTTAGTGAGTGTATTATAAATTCGCAATTCGATCAACTATCAGAAACATTTATTTTCACTTCGAGATTCTTACGCCTAACGTTTTCGCAAGTTTTTTTTCTTCATCTGCAGTAATCCAATCAGTTTTTAAATATTCAAAAATCTCCGCATCGGTCATCCCAATTCTTCTTGCTTCTCTCACTGTAAATTCATAGGCTTCAATCTCGGTCGGTCTTTTCACATAGTCTATGTGATCGTCGTAGAGTTCCTTTCCATCCATAAATTGTCTGACATGAACGAATTCGTGTATGACATCGAGATAAATGTCCCTTTCATTTCCTCTTTTCAAATAGCATACGCTGACTACAAGATGGCCGTCATCATCACAGATCCACATGAATCCCTTTCTAAAATGACAGAACTCAACTTTCAATTCGCTTAGAACTTTCTCAGCATCATCTCCGAATATTTCTTTAACTATACTGACTTTTTCAAAGCCCTTGAAATGATCCATGAAATTTTCCAATTTAACTTTAACGTCGCGAGGTATTGTAACATTTAACATGATGGTCATTAAGAAACTAATTTTGTAATCAAAAAAAAGATTTCTGATTTGAAATTAACTAAATTAAATACTTTTTAATAATCATGCGACTAGGAAAAGTTTTGATTAGTTAACAAGTTATTTTTTTGCAGAAAATTTCAAGTAATTAACAACAAAAATAAACCACAGGTATTAAGACATATTCATGGTTAGATTGTTCTTGATTTGACCTTGATAGCGCGTGCACATCCACCGTTCTATCTTTTGCTTATTTTAGAGCCGCCTGACTTTTGAATATTTCCTAGAGTTGGTTCTCCGATGTAATAGAGATGTGAGCTTCCGCTTAATTTAGCATCTAATCTACCGTCAAGGCTTATGGTTATGTGACTTCCTCCACTGAGTTCGACGTCTGCGTTATGAACTTGGAAATTCGACATATCTAAATGGCTGCCACCCCAGGCTCTAATATGCAAGTCATTAGCTGAACCTTCTGCACGTTCTATGTGACTGCCCTGAAATAAATCGAGAACGAAACTATGGGAAGAGTGAAATCCTTTAACCGTACCGTGCGATCCTCCAGATAACTGCAACTCATAAAGGTCTGGCATTGTGATTTCAGCTCTCAAGGTTGACCATTTATAATTGCCCAGTTTGGTACCTAAGTTTAATGTTTCACCTGATTTAGAGACCTGGATAGAATCAAACAGATTTTCATCAGCAATTATACTTACGCTGTATGAACTTGATTGAGTGATTACAACTGTAAATCCCATTCCCGCCTCAACGGCCGTAAAATCACTGAAGCTCATCTCTTTGGTAACCAAATTACCAGAACCAACACCACCAGGTCCCCACAAAGGAAATATCCAAACTAATGCGCTCACTAATACGGCAATAATGACAGTTGCCACCACTACTGAGGCAACAAAGGGAACAATCCAAGGAGTTTTTCTTCCTTTAGCTGTTGGAGTAGTTAGCGTACGCATATATTTTTCAGTTTTACTAAGACTGATCATTTGATTCAAAGTCATAAGCAATATTATGTTTATTATAAGCCAAACTAGGGCTGGAAGCTGATCTTGGTAAAAGCGGAAGAATTGAGTAAAGAAGATGGATATGAGAACTGAATGTCTAAAAAGAGTAAAAGTAGTCAATATAGATTTATGTATGTAAAAAATCCCAATAACAACCAATATTCCTGAAGCTACAGTAGAAATATTTCCGCCTACTTCTATGAAATTTGATGCTTGAAGATCTATTCCCCTTTCAATAACTGCTATGTGTCTGGAGATCAAATCAACTAAGGCAGCTAATGTAGCAACAGTAATTAATGTTGTATAAAACCATTTTTTCTTTATAAGTTCGGTGAACTTGATATTCAAAGTCGTAATCGCTTTGTACACGAAATTGGGCGACTTTGTCTCTATCAAGTCGACCTCTTTCAAACCCTTTTTAAGGGTTTCCACAAAAGGAGTGCTGGGGCTATAGTTCTTGAGCAACTCGAGCGCCCGATTTCTTTGAATCCTGTCTATGCCGGATATGATCGATTGTCTATATATGTTCATAGCCTGTATTAGATACTCTTTTTCTGATGGTTTGATATCACGTTCTATAGCTCGAAATATCAAAAAGAGTATGATAGAAATTACATAAATCAGTGCAATTGTTGGTTGGAAAAAATAATTATTATCGCTTGTTATGAACTTTCCAAGCTCGTCTATGAAAATACCCCATCCGACCCCTCCGATTATAGAAGATGCGATAACAAGCCTATCATCTATGAAGGCTAAAAGGATTACAATAACAGCCAACATTAGTATTCCACCATATAGCATGTGTGCTATGTGCAATCCGCGGCCGCCAAGTT
>JAOZGV010000059.1 GCA_026015225.1 Candidatus Bathyarchaeota archaeon | reverse complement strand
TATTTTATGCCAATTAACGTTTTTTAAGCTCTACGATTTTACCACCATGTATTGGTTCAGGATTGTATATTACATATTATGGCATATTGTATGGGGTCATATCCGTTTAGAATTGCTTTTTTAATTTTGAAAGTAGCGCGCGCTATAAAAAAATGAGAAAGATTATGAAAGGTTGTTATTTTAGTATTTTTAGGTAAAATGGTGGGTTTTAATCTATGACACTATATTTCAAAAAATTTAATCAAGATTCTATGATAAGAATTATTACTTTATTATTAATATCCATGTTAGTCTTTTATGGTTCTAGTGAAAATGTTGTTGCTCATATTCCAAATATGCTTGAAATTAAAAACCTCTCAAAAGACTCAATGGGCAAAATAGAACTTAAGATCAGTCATATGGATGCAGAGATTACAGACTGTGACTGCTCGAGTCATTACGTCGATACAATCGAAGTTGAAATTGGTGGTCAAATCAAGGAATTCAATATTAAACGGGGTCCACAACTAATAGACCCTTTTATCATAGAATTAAATTTAGGAGAAATTCAAGATATCTCTACTATAAAGGTCAGAGCTCATTGCAATACTCATGGGTGGAGTGGTTGGACCAAACGGACTTTTAACTCTAACAAATTGTCTTATATAATGCAAATCTCTGCCGCCATTATTTTACTAACTATCATTGGATTGTTTATTACTATAAAGAGAATGAGAACAAAAAGAGTGCGAGTCATGAAGAAACAGAAAAAAAAGTTAAAAAACAAAAAGGGCAAATTCAAATAATTATGATTAGAGTTTTTTTTAAGCGCGCGCGCTTTTTATTAGCACAAACGCTAGATTTGTTTGATTATATATTAAACGATGGTCATAAATTATGGAAAGTATCGGAATATTATTGGTTTCTTATGGCTCAAGAGAAGTTGCCATGGCAGATGCATTTATTAATAGTGATCAATATGGCGTTGAACTTTACATAATCGACAGGCAAAATAATCCCTTCAACTCTAAAATAGCAAAAGAATATGCAGTCGTCTCTGACTTGGATATAGAAAAGATTTGTAACTTTGCTAAGAAATTCGAAAATAGGATATCCTTTGGCATAGTTGGATCGGAGAAGCCGATAATCGATGGGATTAGGGACTTGATTGAGAAAGAGACAAAAATCAAGATGGTCTGCCCTACCAAAGAATGTGCGATTGAAGGCAGCAAAGTAGCTCAAAGGCTTTTATTTCAGAGAATTGCTCCAAAAGTCAATCCCCGTTTTAAAGTTTTCAATCCTATTTCTTATGGTAGTTCAAGTGAACTATTGAACGATATTAAAGATTGGATATCTGATTTAAATGGTATTGAAAATTGTGTGATCAAACCCGATACGCCTGGATTTGGAAAAGGCGTAGGCGTAGGTGGAGAACATTTCAATACTTTCGAGCAAGCATATAATCATTTTCTCTCGATCTATGGTGGAGAAAAAAATAATTGTGTCATTATTGAGGAAAGGATCGATGGGGAGGAATCTAGTTACCAAGGAATATGTGACGGGAGACATTTAATTCATCTCCCAGAGACAAGAGATTATAAACGGGCTTATGATAATGATGAAGGTCCAAATACTGGAGGTATGGGATCCTATAAGGCTGAAAGCGGACTTCTTCCATTCATGTCTGAAACCGAAAGAAAAAACGAGATCGAAATTGAAAATGAAATATTCAATAGCGTTATAAAAGAGAAAGGTGACGGGTATAGAGGGTTCCCTTTTTATGATGCGATAATGCACACTGGTAAAGGGCTAAAAATATTGGAAAGGAACAGTAGGCCTGGCGATCCAGAGATAATTAATCTATTACCGATATTAAAAGATGATTTCGTCGAAATTTGCCTTAAAATAATCGAAGGGAATCTCTCAAATATTAAAATAGATAAGAAATCGACTGTGGTAACATACGTAGTTCCTGATATATATCCTGAAAAGGATAATAAAATGAGAAGAGTGCATTTAGAAGACGCATACAAACTTAAAGATGAATGTAAAGATTCAATGAGAATATACACTGCATCTATAGAATTGAGGAATGGCAAGACTTTTGCCCTAAGTTCTAGAACAGTGGCTATTGTAGGGATAGCAGAGTCTATTAATTCCGCTAGGAAAATTTCAATAAAAGGCGCAAGTTCCGTTAAAGGTAAAGAACTCCGCTTTAGAACCGATATTGCTTCAGAGCAACATATAGCAAAAAGCATCAGTCATATGAAACGATTAAGAAACTCCAATGATTAGTATCTTTTTAATTATAAAATATTGAGAGGCAATTTTTTTCGGATGCAAGTTCAAAGGATGCGATTATTTATTTCAGATTGGGAAGGGCCATTTGGAAAAAATGATTATGCAATGGAAATTTCCGATCATTTCATACCGAATGGTGCGCTTATATTTACTTTATTGAGCAAGTATGATGATATCTTGGCTGATGTACTTAAAAGAAATAATTATGGGGCTGGCGATACTTTAAAACTGATTTTGCCCTTTTTAAGGGCATATGGCGCTACAAATGATAAAATCGAAAAGTTTGCTACAAAGAGAACACGACTTCTATCTTATTCTTTAGATACGCTACAATTTGTAAAATCAATTATGCCTTCTTATATAATAAGTGCAAGCTATGATATCTGCTTTAGCCATATATGGAAGATCCTTGAAATACCTAGGGAAAATTTCTATTGTACAAAATTAAACATTGATGATTATGAGTTAAACAAAAATGAAAAAGAGAGATTGGAAAAAATTACTGCTGAACTAATGAATATTGCAAACCAGCTTGCGAATAGGAAAGATAGGGCAGAATTGATTAATATTCCTAAAAATGCTAGAAAATTAGGAGATTTCTCTAAAGATGATAGAGAGATAATTGAAAAGCTAGACTCATACTTCTGGGAAGAGATATATTCTATGGATGCTGGGAGAATGCTCAAAGAGGTAGAAGTTATAGACAGTTCAGGGAAAGCCGAAGCGATTAAGATAATTAGAAAGAAACTAGGCGTCGATCTAAAAAATTGTATGTATATTGGTGATAGCATCACTGATACTTTAGCTTTAAGATACCTCAGAGAAAATAATGGTTTAGCTATCTCCTTTAATGGAAATGAATATGCCATTAAAGAAGCAGAGATCGCAGTGATTTCTGATAATACAGTAATAACTTCATTGTTGGCAGATATTTTCAACAAATATGGGAAAAAATTGCTATTAGAATTGATCAAGAACTGGAGTTTAAAAAATATTGAGAAATATTCGTATCCAAACAAATTACAAAAAAGCATTAACCAAATATTTAAGAAAAAAATGCCAAGAGTTGAAATTATTTCAAAGAATAATATTAGGGAATTAGTTGAGGCGAGCACAAATTTTAGAAAAAGGATAAGAGGAGAAATGATAGGAGTACTTGGGTAAAATGTTAAAGAATGCCAAAATTAGAGGGAAGATTCATGATACCTATGCTGAGGCTTTTGATGGCCTATATTGCAGATTGCTAATAACGGCTGAGAGAGGGCTAGATGAAAAAGATACTAACAGTCCATTTATTGAATTCGATCCGTTAAGATTTTCTGCTTATAGGGCTACATCCACTCCTGCAGTGGTTGTAGGAAGAACCGAGGCGGGAATCGAGAAGTGGTTAACGAAAGATGAGACTCCGGATGGTCGAGAAGGTGTAATATTACAATTTTGGGGTATGTACAGAAAAGAAAAACCTCTCAAAGAACAGGTAGAATCATTCTACAAGGAAGTTTCGATCAGAATTAGACAAGACATACTATCGGCATCAGGAGGAACGACAAGAATATTTGACTATATGGATGGCGATAAATCTGTATATAAGATAGATGCTGAGGAAAGAGTTGGAAAATGCGGTGGAGGTTATGAATGGATCGAAGAAGAATTTGATCGAAAATTCATAAATGTGCCTTTGATGATGGGACATGATTTTAAAATCGATAATACAATAAATTGTGGAATTGGAATATCTGGAGCTAATATCTGGCTATTATGTGACACTGTTGAAACTGGGAGGGCATCCGGAAAGAAAGCGATAGAGGCAATAAGAAAAGTGGACAGTGTTATTACATCGTTCTATATTTGTCCATCAGGATCCATGGTTGGAAATTATCCTCCTATAGGACCGCCGACTAACTATCCTTATTGTCCAAGCTTAAAAAATAAAATCAAGGATTCAAAAATTCCAAAGGGAGTTAATTCAATTCCTGAAATCGTTATTAACGGTGAGACTAAGGATGTCTTGGAAGAAGCTATGAGAGAAGCGATTCTTGCAGTTGAGAAAATGAGGGGTGTAATTGAAGTCTCAGCTGGAAATTATGGCGGAAAATTAGGCGTGCATAAGATATTTCTACGTAATCTATTCAGTTAATTAAAGGATGATCTCTAATGAAGCTTGATGTCATTGGTTTCGGGGCTATAAATCTAGACAAAATATGCAGAGTCAATAAAATAGTTGGACCAGGCGAAGAAAGCTTTATTACAAGTATTATACTTTCTCCTGGAGGATCCGCTGCTAATACTATTGTTGGTCTCTCAAAATTAAATCAAAAAGCAGGATATATTGGGAAAGTTGGTCCTGATGAGGATGGAGATTATCTTTTAAATAGTTTCAAAAAAGTAGATGTGAATATCGACGGAATCATAAGATCTAAAAAAGGTTTTAGTGGGCAATCTCTGATATTCGAGGATAGATCAGGAGAAAGAGAAATATACATCTATCCAGGAGAAAACGATGAGATCCTTATAGATGAGATAAATATTGATTATGCTTGCAATGCTAAGATACTACATTTAACATCTTTTGTTGGAAATAAACCTTTTAAAGCTCAGAAAGAACTTGTAAAATCACTCACAGATGTTGTAATTACTTTTGATCCAGGAGATATATATGCTTCTAAAGGTCTTATCGCTCTAGATGCGTTAATAGAAAATTCCTCAATAATTTTTACAAATACTTCTAAAAATGGAAAGGCAGTGGAAATTATCACAAAAAAGGATTACAAGGACGCTTGTAAAATATTGATCGAAAAAGGGGCAGATATTATTGCAGTAAAATTAGGAAATCAAGGATGCTACATCGAAAATAAAAATGAAAGCTATCTTGTAAAGCCATATAAAGTAGATGTAGTTAGCACTACAGGTGCTGGTGATGCTTTTAATGCAGGCTTCATATATTCCTTTCTTAAGGGCAAGGATTTATTTTACTGTGGTAAATTTGGAAATTTTGTTGCTTCTCGATGCATAACTCAACCTGGTGCTCGTGAAGGATTACCAACTCTTGAAAATTTAAAAGAATTTGAAAATACATTGCAGTAATATATTGGTATCGATATGAAAAAAAATCGATGAAGTTATTTTACACTATTCATATAATATATTGAAATGTTATCGGATTTTGAATTAGTTTTTAGAATTATTTTGGCTGTTGCTTTAGGTTCGATAATTGGGTTTGAAAGAGAAAGAGAGGATAAACCAGCAGGTCTAAGGACTCATATCTTAGTTTCATTAGGTTCTGCACAATTCACAATTTTATCCTTCTATGCTTTCCCTGGTTCAGATCCTGCTAGGATAGCAGCATATGTTGTGGTGGGCATTGGTTTTATTGGAGCTGGAACAATCATTCGTAGTAGCGATAGAATAATTGGGGTGACAACCGCTGCCTCACTTTGGGTAGTTTCCTCAATTGGAATGGCTTGTGGTATTGGTTTCTACCTAGCAGCAGTAATCGTTACAATAATTTCATTTATTACATTAAGAGCTAAAAAAATTGAAAAAAAATTACACTAGCATATGAACACTCAATTGGTCTCAATTTGAAGGTAAGCTAAAACTCATGTCCTAATCATTATTAGCATCATTTTAAATTTCGTTACAGACTCGACAGCATGTGGCTCGTTAGCAGGCATGACAATCATCTTACCTGCTGTTAAACGATATTTCTTGCCGGAAATTATGATATTGGCCTCCCCATCAAGTAACTGTACTAAAGCATCAAAAGGAGTTGTATGTTCACTCAATCCCTGACCTTCATCGAAGGCGAATAATGTTACTGTTCCAGTATCTTCATCGATTATTGTTCTGCTAACTATTGCTCCATCTTGATAATCTGTTAATTCAATTAACTTTGTAACTTTTGATTTAAGATTTTCTTGTTCTAATCTCTTAACCTCTTTCTTCAAACTTTCACCATCCGATTTTTTAGAATATTAATTTCGACTTAGAAAATCAATCTATAATCATGTTGAATCCAGTAATCTTTTTTCTCCCTCGATCTTCTTTATATCGGTGATATCTTGTGTTACTTCTAAGACCCCGAGATATTCTCCTTCTTTATTTCTTACTGGAAAATATCTTATGTAGATCAGTCTGTCGTTAAGATTGATCCAAAATGCTGCCACATCTCTTGTACCTTTTTTGAAATCTTCTACTATCTGGCTTACAACATGTATGCTCTTTTGAGGATGGCAATTTTGTACCTTACGGCCAATAACTGCTTTTGTTCTAACAAATGTCCTATCTTTAGTTTGGCTAAAGTAACGTACTTCATCATCTTTATCGACAAATGTAACATCGACAGGCATCGAATCAAATATAGCCTCAATCTCCGCTTTTGATAGTGAGCCTGTTTCGAGTTCAACTGCATCTTTTATATTTTTATCAGAAGCTATTTTTTCCACCTCCTTTATGGGTGCCTTTGCAGATTCTGGCGTGAAATCGCAATAACCGATCCCATCAAATTGTTCTCTAATATCTATCCATTCGCTATCTTTTATAATTTTCAGAGAAGTAGGGAATAAGATCTTATTTTCTTTATAAAAATGATTTGAAATCAATTCATAAACCGATGTTGTCAATTCTAAAAATTGTGTAGTAAAATCTTTAAAATTAGTACTCTCCTTTTCCTCATAGAGTGAACGAACATTCTTTTTTAACTCTCTTATTTTATCATGTTCCATCCACATTATTGCAGGAGGTTCAGTAATTCCATGCTTTTCAAGGTAAGGAAAGAGTACATTCTCTTCCCGCAAATAATGACTTTCAGCAGTTTCTAATTTCTCTATAATTTGTTTAAATTGCATGAATTTGTTATTAGCTAAATTAACGCTATCTATATTCTTTAATTCAATAGCAATTTTATGCTGGTCATCTACTAAGTTTAATATTATTCTGTGTTCTTCCATTAGAATGTGTATTGGATGTCCTGCAGGAACAGAAATTTTCTCTTTATCAAGTGATTCTCTGCAGGCAGATAGATGGACATCACAAAGTTTATGGATTTTTTCCCTTGGCATGCCCTCCTTAATTAATTCTTGTTCTATTTGTGATATTTCTGCTGGTGAAACGTCTTTGAATACATTCTTAAACTCCTCCTTCATCTCAGTAGGTCTTGCGCCTTCATGCAATCTCGTAATAATCCCTTTAAGGGATTCCTTTTTATTCTTTTTTTCACTCATTCTTTATTCACTCATTTTTCTTAGCTAACCTTTTCAACTCTTCAACTCTTGAAATCGGAATTAATCTTCTTTTCTCCAAGTCATCTATGCATTTTATCGCATATTTGCACCAAGTGACGCATGAAGCGGTTGCCTCTCGATGCACCATTCTTCCACACTCAGGGCATTTAGCCTCTGTTTCATCACTAAAGAATTCAATTTCTTCTCCACATGATGGACAAGATCTAGTTATTATTTGAACAGGGCCAGTCAGGGTTCTTATTCCTGGACAATGTTTAAAACTCAATTTTTCTCACCTTTTGCATTTCCCTTTCATTGGACAATATTTCTCAACATGACTGTCGATTATCTTGAAAAGAGGTCTCATCGTTTCTTCGTTCAGAGAGTAGACATGCTCTCGCCATTTCTTTTCAACTAAAACAAAATGACATCTTATTAGTGGTTTTAAATTATGGGAGATCATACTCTGCTCTTGGTTTAGGACCTCTGAAAGCTGGGTAACGTTTTTGGGGCCTTCTCTTAATTGCTCAACTATTCCCAATCTGGTTGGATTGGAAAACGTTGAAAAGAAAAGGTAGCAGTAATCGTTTAAATCATGTTTCATATATCACACTTCTCATATGAAGAATATTTCATATTATATATAAAGGTTTATACGCACTTGCACACTCTAACATTTTTCGTTCTGAAAAATGGTAAAAAAGAAATGATGACCGGTGCAAGGGATTCAGAAAGATTTTGAGAGGAATATTGACCCAATGACCGAATTTTATAAAAATGTCGAAAAATATGTGTTCTATTCGTTTAGAAAGGCAGGTAGAATTCACGAAGTTTTACACTTAATAAGAACTTTGTACTGGCTTGAACAATTAAGGCCTGATGCGGATGAAGCATTACGAATAGCGGCGGTATCTCATGATATAGAACGTGCTTTCAGAAGAAAAGATGTAAAAGAAATTGTAAAAAAACCTGGAGGTTTGACAAGTACAATATATTTTAAAAAACATGAAATCAGAGGCGCAGAAATATTAGGCGACTATCTTGAGAAACAGGGTGCAAGAAAAAAATTAATCAATAAAGTAAAAATGCTTGTTTCAAGGCACGAACGAGGCGGAAACGATGATCAGAATCTGTTAAAAGACGCAGATAGCATCGGATTTTTTGAGATCTATGCAAATAGCGAGTTGATATCGGAAATGATCAAACATATTGGAAAAAAAGAAGTCAAACGAAAAATCGATTTCATGTATGACAGAATTACTTCCGATGAAGCAAAGCAAATTACAAAAAAATGGCATGATAAAATGATTGTTGATTTGAAATCATCTAAATAGATGCCAAAAAACTAAACAATCTCAGTGAGCATACATTCTTTTATACTAATGAGCGTAAAAGATTGAAATTTAAATCTACAATTTACTATATGGAGTTTTTTTTGAAGATATTTTTATTGTGATTGATATATGATAATTCTAATCAACATATTTCCAAATAATTGATATTATTAATTACTAAAAAATTCAAAAAATAGATATTCAAAGTAAGTATTAAAGTGAGAGAGTGTTGCCATCTCATGAAGAAAGATACATGAAAGCCATATATCTTGCGCGCGCTAATGAAATGGGTCTCATGGAATTGCTTTAGAGGCCGCGATGGTGTACAATAATTGAGGAATTGCAACTGTTAAAATTAATGCTAAATTAAAGCCATAATTAGTTATTATCAAACCCGCTATCATTGGTGCGGGTACTGCACCGATCATACCTACATTTAGCATCAATCCTGTTGCAGAACCTAAAAGTCTACTATCGACATGATCTTGTACAGCTGCTATCATAAGATTCCAAAACGCGTAAGTGATGAAACCAAGAACTCCTGATAAGACTATCATACTTTTTGATACTATGTATCCCGAAAAATAGAGTAAAGTAAAAATAAATGCGGGAATCCCAGAAGCCAATATTCCTCCTCTTCTACCTATTCTATCTGACAACATACCAAAAAAAACTGCTCCAAGGGCTCCGGTTAGAGAGAAAAGACCAAATGCGAATCCCGCCTCTGAAAGATGGAGATTTCCAATTTTCATTAGATAACTTGGTGTCCAAGCGGCGAGTGAGGCGAATGCAAAGTTACCAATTCCCATTGCTATGCAAAGCAAAATTACCCGAGTATCTTTTAAAAGGATCAAGAATCCTTCTTTAGGCTTTTTTCGAGCCTCTCTTCGAGGAAGTCCCGATCGGGAATTGAACCAAAGAAAAAATGACAAAGCTACAGCTAGAGCACCAATTAAGTGGAAAGGACTACGCCATCCCAGCTTCATAATCAATATCGCGGATATCCATGGTCCGAGGAAACCTCCTATAGCAAATAAGCCATTCGCAAACCCAACAAGGGCGCCCCTAGAAGTTGGCATAACTTCACCCATAAGTGCATATAGAGCGACTATGAAGATTCCCGTCCCTATTCCAGTTATAAATAAGGAAATCAGCAATGCCCAATATCCCACAGAATATCCACCAATTATTATGCCGGCCGACATTATTGTGAAGCCTATAGACATTGTAATCTTTCTTCCTATTCTGTCAGATAGGTGACCACCAACAATAATTATCAGAGCCATTGCACCTAAAAGGGATGTGAGCAGCATCCCCCCCTCAGCTTCAGTAAGGCTGAACTCGTATATGACTTCAGGAATAATAACTCCCACTGAAAGTCTAAACATCGCTAATATGAGGTAGCCGATAAGAGGCACAGCAACAACTCGTAAATCAATTCTCCGCTTTAAACTCAAATTATCCACTTCCATTTAACAGCATCAAAGCGTATAGTGATGCCTAACTTTTATTGATTGCTAGTTATACCCACCAAAATAATAGAAGAAACTATCCATCGAACGATATTGAGCGCGCGCTTAATATTAGGAGGATAGAATAAATATTGCAGCTATAGCCATTCCAATCCCTAAATAGTGTTTAATCGTTAGCATCTCATGCAAGAATACTAGCCCCAGTAAAACAGTAACAAGTATGGAGAGCCCCGTCATGGGTCTGGCTATGCTGACGGGTATTTTCTCTAAAGCAGTGAGGAAGGCAATTGTACCTATTGCTACTGAAGTGCCTGCTAAAATGGGATAAGTCAAGGACCAGCTTCTTGGGACATGAAGTTTCTGAATCGAGGCGAGATAACTTATCACGACAAGTAACTCTATAGAAGCGGTTAGGAGTATGCAGACTTCAGCTCCTACCTTAGAGACTCCAATTTTCTGAAAGAATCCCCAAAAACCCCAGCCAATAATAGCGACAAACAACAGTCCTATTGTTATGGAATCCATATTGTTCACACTTATACTTTTCATATCTTATTTGCTATCGCTTATATCGATTTCGTGTATGTGATTATTGGTACGGGGAGTGGAATTTCCGCTGATTTATCTCTAATTATCTCTAATCTTATTAAAATATGAAGTCGTAATACATTGGTTGATTTAAAAGAAACTACTATTTAGAATCATTATGGTGTTCCAGGTGTCTAAAATCAATACCGCAATAAAAGAGTCATTGCTTACATTTGACAGGGAGAAATTAATTGAAGCAACAAAGAAAGGCTTGGATGAAGGTCATGATCCGCATGACCTCCTTGATGTAGTCACCTCTTCTCTAAGAGAGATTGGTGATAAATTTGAAAATGGAGAATTTTTCTTGGCAGAACTAATTAATGCTGGGGAGATTGCAAAGACAATCATTTCAGAATATTTAGAACCATCACTTAAAAAAAGCGGTTCAGAACGTAAAGTTATTGGACACATTGTTATCGGTACTGTAGCAGGAGACATTCACGATATTGGGAAAAGCATAGTTGCTTCAATGCTTTCCATGGCTGGGTTTGAAGTAATAGACTTAGGGGTTGATGTCTCTCCGGATAAGTTCGTTGAAGCTGTAAAAGAACATAGTCCGGAAGTCATAGGCTTATCCGCTTTATTGACTACGACTCTACCGATCCAGCGAGAGACGATTAAAGCTCTAGAGGAAAATAAGTTACGAGGACAGGTTAAGGTCATAGTTGGCGGATCCCCAGTCACCGAAGATTGGGTCAAAGAAATCGGTGCGGATGGGTATGGCGAAGATGCGATTGAAGCTGTGAAGATAGTAAAGAGAATCCTAGACATTAGTGAGTAGTAAATGATAGAATCTCCAAAAATTGGTATTTTTGAATATTTTTCAAAAGATGAACTGTATAGAATCCATGCTGCAACCTTGGAAGTCTTGGAAAAAATAGGTGTTAAAATAGAAGAAGAAAATGCTCTAAGACTATTGGATTCGATTGGTTCGGATGTCGAATTCTCAAAAAGGATCGTGAAAATTCCACAACATGTTGTAGAAGAAGCTATTAAAAAATCATCACATTCGGTTTTATTTGCTGGTCGAAGTAAAGAATTCGACTTAAAACTAGAGGGAAAGAAAATCAATTTCGGGCTAGGTGAAGGAGCAATAAATATCTTAGATTGTGAAACAAACTCAATTAGACCTTCGACAAAAAATGATGTTGCTAACGCATCAAAACTTGCAGATGCTCTTCCGACTATTGATTTCGTCATGCCATTATTTACTGCTCAAGATGTCGCCAAGCAGGTTATGCCTTTACATAATCTACACGCAGCATTGAAAAATACGGTAAAACCAGTAATGGTAGTTGACTTTGGCTTAGATGCAAACTATTTGATAAAAATGGCATCCACAATAGTGGGTGAGGAGCAAAAACTCAAAGAACGGCCATTATTAGGTATGTACAGCGAGCCGATCTCCCCCCTAACTCATGGAAAGGACCATATTAAAAATCTAATGACTTTTGCAAATGCAGAACTTCCTATTGTATACATACCCTCGGCCGCCTCATGTTCGACTGCTCCTGCAACTATGGCAGGAGCAATAGTTCAATCTAATGCTGAGACGTTAAGTGGCAATGTAATAGCTCAATTTACCAAGAAAGGTGCTAAATTCATATATGGAGCAGATACTTCGGTAATGGATCAGAGAACAGGAGTTTTTTCGTATGGCGCTCCAGAATGGATGATCGTTAATCTTGCTATGGCTCAACTCGGACGGTATTATAACCTTCCAACTTGGAGTACAGGAGGCTGTTCAGATTCTAAAATACTCGATGGCCAAGCAACTCTGGAGGCAGCTCTTAGTTTATTTATTGCAGCTTCGAGCGGAGCAAACCTAATACATGATGTTGGGTCATTCTTGAATTTTGGTTTAACAGGAAGTCTTGAGCTCGTTACTATATGCGATGAAATCATTTCTATGATCTCTTATGTTCTTAATGGAATTGAAGTTAACGATGAGACTTTAGCATTGGACGTAATTGCCAAAGTAGGACCCGGTGGACATTTCATTACACAAAAACATACATTAGACTTTCTTAGAAAAGAGCATTGGATGCCCACTCTATTAAACAGACAAATGAGAGAAAGCTGGGTAAAAAGTGGATCAAAAGATCTGCTTGAAAGGGCAAGAGAAAAGACAAAAAATATTTTGTCAAGTCACTTACCGAATCCACTTCCTTCAGATGTTAAGAAGGAACTTGATGACGTTTTAAAGAAGTCAGAGAAAGAAATCCTAAATGCTTAAATTGAAATTTGCACACTTTTGCTTTTTTATTCATCACTCAATAACTTTCCTGTCCTATCTCTAAGGGATTGATTTTTTTCTAGCTTGTAGGTCATTATTACTCATTTATAAATTCACAGTGAAAAATGAATGTTGCAATGCATGCGCTGCTAAATAATAGTGCGGGGAGTGGGATTCGAACCCACGAACCCCTGCGGGACAGGGTTTCTCAAACCTTCTTATTTCCTAAGCCCTGCGCTTTCAATGAATAATTCATCTTTGACCTGGCTTGGCAATCCCCGCATTATTAATTGTACAATATTAGCAACAAAAACGCTATTTATTTCCTACTTTCCAGCTTTTTTTCTCGAACTTTTTTAATGAGATCAAATAAATATTCTGAAACCGAATTGCGCTCTAACGTTTTTGCTCTCTATTGTGTCCAATTCCATACATATTTGTCAATAATGAATATATTAGTTCTTGGGTATTTCTAAATCACTAGTACACATTCTACCTAGTCTTACTTTTAGACCCCTAAGGAGTTAAATACTTTCGAGATTTCTATCTATGTTGATTTTTCTAAATTTATTATAAATTCTATACAAGCTTAGAAAGAGTATAGAATCAAGTGGAAGCGCGCACGGAAAGAGACCGACGATAAAAGAAGGCAACTAGGATTTATGGGGGATCATCTTCCCGGCATAGCCAAGGAAGATGATGGTGGAATCTACACTGGTTCCGTCATCGCGATACTATGCGGTCCAGTAAAAAAGATGGAAAAAATGGTAAATAAATTACATGTAGAGAACTCACAGTTACGAAGATGAATAGAGACTTTGGAGAAAAACTAGAAATCCAAACTCCATTTTTTTAGTTTTTTTTCCTTTTTATTGTTAAAATAACAGATATTACTCCGATAAGACCGCCCAATGCAATGTAGGGTACCATAATGTTAAATTTGCTTATTGGCGCATAGATGCCGCCGACAGGTCGTATAGCCGGATCATTTATAAAAATCACATAGATTGATTCGCCCGGGCCTGCTGTCAGAATCGCTTTGGCTTCTTGCAGATCGTAAGATGAATCGCTGGGCAACAACGATTCTTCAATCGTGATGCTTCGGAGGACATGACCTTCAGGTACTAATTCGGTGATATTATAATCTCCTGGTGCAACTGAGAAGGTCCTGCTATTGGGCAATGTTGGAGTGTCGTCATCATCCAAACTAAATTCTCCTATACCGCCTGTGCCTGTGAAGAGAAAGTCTTGAGGGCCGTCAGGAATGGCATTTTTTATTATCGTAATTGTCGCCTCCTGAGTATTCACGAAAGTAACGTTAACCCATTCACCTGAACTCAAAATGAGTTCTGCTTTATTATCGCTTAGGTGTTTAATAGAGTCATCAAAAGGAGTGTCCTCTTGAATGATTATGTCTGCAAGTGTCCATCCGCTTGGAAGTGTTTCAGTGATGTTGTATGTTCCTGGATAGAGGTCACATAGTAACGTTTCATTAGAGTATGTGTTGGCATTATCACCATCATCATCCAGAGTGATTAATTCAATATCGCTTAAAAAGCTAAAATCTTGGGGATCTTCAGGAATGGTATTTTTTATTACTGAGATTCT
>JAOZGV010000052.1 GCA_026015225.1 Candidatus Bathyarchaeota archaeon | reverse complement strand
ATTATCCAACTATATTTTGATTTCAAATTTTGACAATTAATTTAATCAAATGCATTTAAAAATTAACAATAGTTTGATAAATATCAAATTAATTTCATAACTTTTCGGAGTCTTTTAAGATGTACCTTAGTGCGCGCGCGATAAATCTATTCCAAATATTAACAATGTTGTTGATTCTTATAATTTAGCTTCGATCAATATTGAGATAGCTCTTGCAGCTTTTGATTTTGATAAGCTGAAAGGAAAATTAATAATAAGAAATGCTGTGGAGAACGAAGAGTTCTTAGGGATAGGGATGGATGAAAATATCAAATTGAGAGGTTTCGAAGTCATTATATCTGATAAAGAAAAGCTAGTTGCAATCCATCCTTATAGGGATTCTGACAATACTAAAGTAGAAAGTAAAACAAAGAGTGTTTTGATCATCGTATGTGGCGTGTCAGAAATAGATCTTAATGATTTGGAATCTGCTAAAGAGACTGCTATTAAATATATAACTAAATTCTGTAAAAATTAGTTATTTTGATAATATAATTATGGGATATTGATTTATTCTTCTTTTTCAATACTTTCTTCTTTTTCAATACTTTCTTCTTTTTCAATACTTTCTTCTTTTTCAATACTTTCTTCTTTTTCAATACTTTCTTCTTTTTCAATACTTTCTTCTTTTCCTGTTTTCAGAGTCCCGTATCTACCTACATTGAGTTGCTTTACTCCTCTAAATACCGTTATGTACCCGTTTTCTATTTCTACGTTATCGCCTACCGATACCCTATCAATATCTTCGTTCCACAATGTTAATGTGATTGTTTCAGAATCATCCTCAAGAGTTGCATTCACTACTCGGCTCATCCCTCCAAATTTTGTCATTACTTCTCTGACCTCACCGATTTCGGTAATTCGGCCTTTGACATTGATTCTTCTCATTCCTTGTCTCAGTTCACTTACTTTCATTTTTTAACCTCCTAACCGAGCATAAAGTGGGAAATATTGTTGAATGGATTAAAATCAATTAATCATTCAAATCCTATATTTTTTTCCACTCATCCTCATTATTTGTCAACAGCTCTTTATAATTTTATTCATATTATTTAAAAGAATTCTCAAAAAAGAATGATTTTAATTTCTTATAGAGAGATATATTTCAGGATAATCCTTCAAAGGCCTTCCTACTTCAGTATTGATTTTCGGTTCTATTTGGAAGTTCTCTATATGGCATGTTTCCTCTATCGCTTCAGCATTTCTTTCTATAATATCAGATAATTCTTCATTTGTATTAATAACAACTTCGTACAAAGGCTTTCTTAATGAAATACGTTTTTCAGATTTTATTCTGCGTATTTCAGAGATTATTGCTTGAATAAGATCTCCATCTTTTTCCATAGCTTCATCGATCAGTTCTGTTTTAACTGAGGGCCATTTTGATTTGTGTATGCCCTCAGAGTCATCCTTCTTTATTATCAATTTAAATACACTCTCAGTGATATGGGGACAAATAGGCGCTAGAAGTTTTATTATATTTAAAACTAGATTGTAAAGAACATATCGGGCAGCAGCTTTACTTTCCATAGCTTCATTCGAATATAATCGATATTTTATTGATTCGATATATTGATCGCAGAAAATATGCCATGTAAAATTTCTTACAGAGTCCAATGCTCTATTAAATTGAAAAGTCTCGTAATCCTTAGTAACTTCATTAATTAGTCTATTGAGTTTGCTTAAAATCCATCTATCAAGAAGTTCTAGTCTCACATTTTTTTCTTCATAATCTTGAATATGCATTTCTACAAATCGTGAAGCATTCCATAGTTTTGTTAGAAATTTTTTTCCATATTCAACATCATCCCAATTGAAAGGTAAATCATAACCAGTAGCGGCTCCTCCAGCGGCCCATTGGCGCAATGAGTCAGCTCCATACTTGTTAACAGCCTCACTCGCTTCTACATAATTTCCATATGATTTATGCATCATTCTCCCATCAGCGCCCCGAACCATTCCATTGACCAAAACATTTTTGTAAGGAGCCTTTCCAAAGAGCGCAATATGTTTGACCATCAAATAATAATCCCATGTTCTTATTATGTCATACCCATTTGGCTGTAAATCCGCTGGGAATAAATGTTTGAAAGAATCCATATTTGAAGGCCATCCAGCATGAAAGGCACATGTAATTGATGAGTCCATCCATGTGTCCATCACAGAATCTTCTCCAATAAAATTGGATCCTTTGCATTTCGGACATTTATTTATTTTTGGAGATTCAAATCTTGGATCTACGGGCAACCATTCCTCTTCTGCTATGATAATTTCCTTGCAATTTATACAATACCAAATTGGAAAAGGTGTAGCGAATATTCTTTGCCTAGATATTACCCAATCCCAATCCAATGATTTGGCCCAATCTATCATTCGATTCTTTGCAAACGAAGGAATCCAATTGATTTTATTCGACCAAGATAAGACTTCATCCAACATCTTTCTTGTTTTCATAAACCATTGGTCTCTTGAGATTATCTCAACAGGAGTATGACAACGCCAGCATGTGCCTATGCTTTGGGATAATTCTTCAATTCTATCTATCAAGTTATTCGATTTTAGATCTTCTATTATTGCTGATCTACATTCCTTAACATCCAAATCACCATATTTTCCTGCTTGCTCTGTTAATTTCCCATTTTCACCCATGATCTTAATAATTGGAAGATTGTGCCGATTCTGCCATCTTACATCGGTTTTATCGCCAAAAGTACAGATCATAACTACACCTGTTCCGAATTCCGTGTCTACATCTTTATCAGCTAAAATTTGAACTTCCCTTCCATATATGGGAATCTTTGCTCTTCTTCCAACATAATTGGAATATCTTTTGTCTGATGGGTTAACTGCTATCGCGACACAAGCGCCTAATAGCTCTGGCCTAGTTGTAGCAATGACAATATCTTCTCCTTCATCTATTCCAAATTTTATATATAAAATACTATTTTCTCTCTCAACATATTCAACCTCAGCTTCGGCTATAGCCGTTTCACATCTTGGACACCAATTTACAGGGTGTTCCCCTAAGTAGACCCATCCAGTTTTGTAGAGCCGAATAAAGGAAAGTTGAGTGGCATAGAGATATTCTGGGTCCATTGTTGTATACTCTAAAGACCAATCTATCGAGAAGCCAAGAATTTTCATGGATTGTTTCATTTTCTTAATGTAATCTTTTGTAAGTGCTATACATATTTCAATAAATTTTGAGGCTGGAAGATCCTTTTTCTTAATTTTATTTGCGGTCTCAGCTCTTACTTCAGTGGGAAGACCATGGCAATCCCATCCTTGAGGGAAATGGATGTTAAATCCTTGCATTCTTTTAAATCTTGCAACGAAATCAAAATAGCACCAGTTTAATGCATTGCCCATATGGAACTCCCCACTTGGATATGGGGGAGGTGAATCGATACTATAAGTTGGTCTATCTTTGTCTAAATAATTAAATTTATAAATTTGATTATTATCCCATGTTTCCTGCCATCTTCTTTCATGTTCAACAGGATCGTAAATCCGAGGAATTAATAAATCAGATTTATTCTGTCCTTTGCCATTCTTGTTACTCAAAAAGAATTA
>JAOZGV010000028.1 GCA_026015225.1 Candidatus Bathyarchaeota archaeon | reverse complement strand
TATTTTCCTGGATTAAAATTCTCACCGATTTTTAAACTATCCGTAAAATATCCATTCATGTCAGTTAATTTCTGCCTTACATGAACTGTGTTATTTGTTTGATCTGATACTTGAATTGATATTGAGAAATTATAAAGTGAGGTTTTTCCAGAATCACTTATATTACCAGTGATATATACGACATCTCCCCCTCGTCGATATTGTTGTCTATCTGTAAATACTCTCAAATTTAATGATGCTCCAGAAATTACAAGAACCGTTTTTACTGAATAAACAGATGTTATATCGTAAGTTGATTGACCAAATATATTAATTTCATAAGTTCCTGGGGGGGTAAGCTGACCCGTGAGGATGGTGATTGTAATTATTGATTCGTTTCTTTGACCAATAAATACAGGATTATTGCTAAATATCGCAGTCGAATTATCTGGCAATCCTTCTATTGAAAAATTGATTGTGTTACTAATTTCTCTTAATTGTAAAATCTTCATGCTAAAATTAACAGAGTGACCAGGGGCTAACACTTGATGTTCTGGATTTATTTCCAGTAAAAAATCTAACTCTTGACTTTTAACATTCAAAGTAACATTAATTGTTTTCATCCGTTCCTTTTGCATTGCCGATATCATTAGAATGTAATTTCCGGGAGGCGTGCTTTCACCTGAATTTATTATCAATTTGGATTGAAAAGGTGGGGTACCAATTTCTGGCTCTAAGACTCCGATTGTGCCCTCTGGCATTTTAGAAACTATTAGCTTAATTTCTTCTTCAGGGTCAAGAGATGACGAAATATTAATATTGTAAGTGACCGTGTCGCCTGGATACATTTTATGTAGGGTAGGAGTGGCTGAAACGTTCATTCCTTTGGTTTGTTCGAACTCTGTCCCTACGAACATAGAATCATAATATATTGTTTGAGTGGCTCCAATTCCATATTCGTCCGCCAATATTAATCCTAGACCGGTTATCGAAATGTTCTGAGCATTACCCCATACTTTTTCATAATCATCGTAAACATCTCTTTCATGCAAAATCCAAACTTCTTCAGGCTCATCGAAAATATACATGAAAGATGAAGTTTCATTAATTGATGTGCCGTAAAAATGAGAAACATAATATCCAATTTTTCCATTATTAAATAATAAATAACTACCCGCATAACTGAAATGCTTTGAAGGGATATACCAAGCAAAAATAAATTTTGTATCCTCTTCTAAAGGAATTACAAAATCTTTTTCAGTAAAGTCGTATAAAAATTCGCAAAATGCTGATTTTTTCTGGCCTTTGGCACTAGTAGTAATTACTAGAGAGCTTTCACCTTCGTAGATTAATGCGGGAGCTGGTTGTCTCCCAAAACTTATGACATTAAATTTAGTTGGATCAACAGCTCTCCAATCATTTAGTTCGTTTTCAAAACCTTCATAGAAGGAATTCATTTTAATATAATCATTTTCATCAGAAGCATTAACCAAAGACGGTACTCTAACAAAGCTTGTTGCATTAATGCTAAGAAAAACTAGTAATAGAGATAGCGCAACGACTATTTTGACCCTCATGACTCTCCCCTTTATACCTTGACAATAGAATCATGACTATTTAAACGTTTATATGTAACACACATTTACTTGTTGTGTTTTTAAGCAACACAAGAAAACTTCAAATATATTAAAGTAGATATAAAATTAGGATCGTCTAAAAATATTTTCGATGGATGCATACATGACCAAAGAAGAGCGCAATATAATTGACTTGCTTAAGAAAATAAATGATAATTTAATCTCTCTTAATTCAAAGATAGATAATTTTATCCAGACTCAGGAACCCGAAGAGAAAAGCATATCATTGGAAGGAATTCCTTTAGACGTTGCAACTTTATTGTCTCTGCCTGATCATTTAAGAAAAACCGCAATGACTATTTGTGAACTTAAGGAAGCCACCGCATCTGATGTTGCTGAAAAAACTGGAAGAGTAAGGGCTGCTGAAAGTGATTATTTAAATCAGCTAGTATCCCATGGTCACATAAAAAAGAAGCGAAAAGGTCATGATGTGTATTTTTACATATCAGAGGAGTAGATTATTTTATGGGAAAAGCTTTAGCAATTCATTCTTATAAAGGAGGTACGGGAAAGACCTCTATCTCGGCTAATTTAGCAGCTACATATGCTAAAAATGGTTTGAATGTTTGCCTATTTGATTACGACTTTAGAGCTCCGAGTTTACAAATAATATTCAAAGAGAAAATAAAACGAAGTTTAAATGAATTCCTCGACGAGAAATGTAGCATTTTTGAAGCAGCTGTTGATTTGAGTAAAAAATACAAGACTAAAGGAAAATTGATTGTTGGTTTTGCAGACCCGTCAACAGAAGTTATGCGCGAAATGATGACCAAGGATAGAAAGTGGGAAATGAGGGCTCTCCATCTCACACTAACAGCGAAAGAGGCATTGTATAAGCAATTTAATATTGATTATATTATTTTTGATACAAGTCCAGGAATATATTACTCATCGATAAATGCATTGGCAGCATCTGACTACATCCTTCTTGTCACAAAGATGGATGAGTTTGATTTTGAGGGAACAAGGGAGCTCATCAATGGAATATATAATGTTTTAGGAAGGAAAGCAGGCATTCTTCTAAATAAAATTCCTGCAATGAATGTTCCAATTGGTTCCGGAGAAGTAAAAATGGAAGAAAAACTAAGTTCGATTTTTAACCTTCCTATTCTTGGAATAATACCTTGTTATTGCGACATCCAAGCGGATGGTGGTAAAACTCTACATTCCTTGCAACAACCAGATCATCCATTTCCACAGTACATGGAAAAAATAATTGAAAGAATTGCCGAACATTTTAAATGAAGCTCAACTTAATTCCTATTCCCAGTCTCTTAATTTTCTTTCATACTCCCTTTTTTTCTTAAGGTAAGTTATTTCATCTATTTCTTTCTGAGATCTAAGTTCATCAAGTTTAGCTAGAGCTTTAGCAATTTCTATATACTCTCCGTCCTTTAGCGGTTCAAATTTTTTATCAATTTTTCTAAACTTTTGTAATTTCCCTTTAATAAAAATGAGTAATCCAAATATGATTATAACTAGTGTTATAATTAATGGAATTGTCCAGATCATAGAAATATAGTAGACGACTTTTTCTTCAATTGAAGTTTCCCCTTCAGTCACTGTCAAACTGACAGGAGTTGTATGTTTTTTCCCCCCTCCTGTACCAATGATTTCGATATTGTAAGTCCCAGCAGGTGTATCTTTGGAAGTATTCAAAACCAAAAGTGATACAGTTTCGAAATTATCTGATGCGTTTCTGAAAAAAAAAGGGCGCATTTTAGCATTCTCCTGCAAATCAGCTATTTTTAATGATATTGAGAAATTCTTTTCTTCAGTAAATGGTCTGGCGGTTATTTCGTACTTTGCAGCACTTCCTTGTTTTACAGTTTGTGATTCTGGACTGGCATAAAGCGAAAAATCAAACAAGATGATTGAAAATGGTAGTGTGATGTTGGTATCTAGATAACCGATTTTACTAGCAGTCAAATATACTGTATAATTTCCCGGTAAAAAATCTCCTTTTAGTGAGAATTGATCTATAAAACCTCCGTCAGATTTCGAATAAACCAAGGCTATGTGATTTGTACTTCCATAAGGGTCTTCAACCTGAATTGAAATTGCAGCACTTGATATGCTTTTATTTAAAATGTCGTTTACCTTTCCAACAATGATAATTGATACTAATTCTTCCTTTTCATTTCTTTCAAGACTAAATGATGCTGACACAATTAGTTCATTGTTATTAGCTAATGCATTACTGATTAGAATTACAGATAAAAAATAAATTGTAAAAAGGAAAACGAATGTGAAGTAAGATTTTTTTAGATCCAAATTCCCCAT